>NZ_JAZETN010000005.1:0-273587 GCF_036864475.1 Alteromonas sp. S005
AAAGGATATTGCGTCTTTACCTTAGAGACGTTTTTTAAATAACTGAGTGTCAATCCAAAATGCCGTTCCATGTCTGAAAAGTATTCGTGACGTTGTGTTTCTTGGGCTAGTTGCTCAGTTGAGGCATTTCCCATGCTTGAGAACTGACGAGCGGTTTTATACGGAATGTACTTACCTTCGAATTCTCTCCGGGTTAAGTAATCGTCAATTTTATTTTCAGTTAACTCAGTAACAGTTGGCTGTTTAATTTTAGGTGAATTTGCATTTTTCATAACTTACTTTCCAATGGCTACAAATCGGAAAATAGTCTTGAATATCGAAATTGACAAGGAAAAGCACAAAAACCACGAAAAGTTATTGGTAAAGTCAATAAATTCGTTGAAAACAAAAAAAATAACTAACCACAAACAACTAGAATGTGTAACTATTAAAGGTTTTTATTGATAAAAACGAGAGGCTGAACTGAATTTCACTTCGAAACTCACTTTATCGTAACAAACAAATTAACTTTGTCAACAAAGGTCATACTTGACGGGCAACTCATGCATTACTAAAATTTTAAAATTGACAATTTACCCAACATTTACGTAATGAGAATCACAGAAGAAAAATTGATAGAATTTGAGTTATTTCTGAAGCCATTTAACAAAAGCAACAAACTAGCGTTTGAGCACTTCGTAAAGCAACATCGATTCGCTGAAAGCACTGAAGAAAAAATAGTTAAGAACTCAAAATCATCTTCGTCGAAAAAATGATCTGAAGCCAATTGTTCATTTATAAAACATCAAAACTTAACCAGTTTTTTTAAATTTAGTAAAAAATTCTATATATAGGATAGAGATTTTTTCAAAAATTTCTGTTCAAATTCTGTTAAATAAGGAAACGAATCATTTCTAGATTTTGAAAGCACTTCAATTACAGAGTCAATATTCTCTAAATCTTCAATATCAGTAAACTCTATGACTTTCTTGGCTATTTGATTAGGAATACCAAACTCTTCAAGTGAGTTAATTGCGGATGGTAAATAGAAATTTTCTAGTGATGCAGCGAATGCCTTATAGTCTCCATAGCTGTAATCAAACCTTTTAAAAATAACTTCCTGTATATCGCTGATAGCATATATGATTTTTGGAAGATTATAATTAACTAAATTTTTCTTGAAATTAAACACTGACTGAACAGCATCATCAATACAATAAGATTGATCATTTTTACCCCAAAATTTATAATCTTCTAGGATCAAGTTTCTATCATCTACTTTATTAATTATATCAATGAGTTTTTTATTTAATTGAGCTTTGGTCCTTACCGTGCCTCCCCCCATTGCTGAAATATTGAAGTAGTCGAATAAAATCATTGAAAAATGCTTTAGTTCTTCATCGCTTGGGTAGATGCTGTTCCATTGCATTGAATTGTTCCAAGAACCACAGTTTTCAATCAAATCTTCAGCAAATTTAATTAACTTATTAGGGTTGATTCCTTGATGTTTTAGTAGCAAAGATATGGGAAGTACGTCCTGATCGTAGAATTTCCTAACTTTGTCCTTATTGTTATTGTCCTTAACTTCTGTACCTAGTTGAAGCAATAAAGACTCTGATGCGTTCTCACTTTGAGTTAGTACAGGGACATCTATAAATGGTAGTTCGACTTGGGGTTTATCGCCAAAAATAAAAACATTTCCGACAAAATGTTCAAACATTCTTCCAGAGCGTCCGGATATGTTGTTAAACGTAAACATATCTAGCTTTGTTTTTCTCGTAATACAGTCATCGTATATTACGATATTCTTAGCGTTGGTATTTACACCTTCGATCAAAGTCGATGTACAAATAAGAATATTAATCTTTGAGTCGTTAAACAAGTCGACAATTAAAGCTCCCACAGCTCTAGGTAGCTGAGCATGATGATATGCAACACCATGTTTCACACCTTCAACGAGAGACCAATCTTCATGAAAATTATCAGATAGCCATTCAGATAAATCATCATTAGCATTGTCAGGGACTAAAAGTTCCGATTGGATCAGCCTATACAGCAATGAACTGACTCTTTTAGGTGATTTACAGTAAATTACTGTTTGCTCATCGCGACCTATATTTTTCAATATGTTGAATAATTTTTGATCTCTTTCAACATCAACAATTGCATCTTTACCTGTCGCTTCTATTGGGTAAAAGTATTCATTTGTAGCGACAGTCACATAGGAATCGAACTTAAGAAATGTACATCTTAATTCTTCTTCAATACCAGAAACTAACCCATTAACCTTCGGGCCAAGCATGTAGAACCTCTTGCATTCCTTATACAATTTTCTAAACGCCAAGTTTAGTCTGTCGCACCTCTCATCATTAGAGTTAGTTGGTGCTAGCTTGTAAAACTCATCAATAATAAAAAAATCTATTGATGATAATCCTTTGTATTCTAGGACTCTCTCCTGAGTGAGAATGTAAATGTTACGTTTAGTAGATTCCTGAGTAACTTGAGTAATGATTTTATATTTATCTTTATATTTGAATAGCTTTTTCTTTAACTCATCGATCAGGGCTATTGTTGGGACAACAATTACTATATTGTCAAATTCATTACTAGCAACTAAGGCTTCAATTATCAGGCTTTTACCAAAACTTGTGGGGGCACTAAGAATGATATTTTCACCATTCATGATTCTGTGAAACACTTCTGCTTGTCGTATATGAAATGTTTTTCCATTGTCTTGAGGAGTAGTAAATAAACTCTGCTTTATTTTGTCTTTAGTCGTTGAATTTTTTCTATCCATGTAAGGAAAAAGCCCCAACTCACCTAACAAATGATCCAAAATGAAAGCACCTCTCATTTCTTTTTTCCGCTCTAACGCTCTAATAACAATATCTTGGACTAAAGTGTCATGAGTATGACTATTAAATTCATTAATAAGAGATGAAAGAAAGCTATCCCAATCGTCAAATGAGCTATTATTCAATTTAATTTTTGCTTCTTGATACCAATCAATCATGAGTTCAACTCCTTAATTAATGCATCATTAAGTTGATTAATGTTAGATACGGGAAAGTAAAAGACTCTTAAATTAATTAATTTGACTAGACTTTCGTTAAGCTCACCTTGAATCAATCTTCGGCACGCTTGAATCTCACCTTCAAAGGAGCTAATAAATTTGTTCTTATCGTAGTTGGTTATAAGCTCACTATCGTGCATGATGAAAATCGGTATTATGATCTTATCAAACCTATCTTCTAAATCGAGTTCTGAGTCAGCAAGCCTTTCTAATTTATTTTTATGTGGCCAAGTCGAATCGATCTCGGAAGTAAGGGCATACAAGCGTGTTTTAAGGGATTGTATGTTTGCAATGTATTCTACGTTTTCAATTGCTTGTTTTACTGCATCTTCAACTGTAGTGCTCACAGAAGATGCTCCTATCCATAACTCGATGCTATCAAAGTTTAAAACTGCATGAGTGCAAGAAAACGTTTTGTTGTTTTGATCGAAAACTTTGTTCATTATCGGAATAGTTGAGTATGATTCACGGATAGCAATATGCAGACAAAGATCCGCTAATGCATTCAAATCTGATGACGGATAGTTATCTCTAGCGTACTTGAATAAACTCCTAGAGCTTCCCTTAAAATTAGCTTTAGCTTTATGAGAAAGGGCATAGTCGATAATCCAGTCATACACAGTCTCAGTGAAATTGCCTATATTCCAACATTCAAGAGTGAAACCTATATCAATACCCTTGATGCTAGGCATATCTTTAGTGCAATGTATGCAATAACTAAAGGGAGATTTAGGGTAAGTTGGCGATTTATAATCTAAACCCTCTTGGAGTTTTACTGCAATACTATCTGACTCTATAGCTTTTTTTATCGATTCATCATTTAAAAAATCAACAGCCGAAACCGCATAAAGGGTGTTGCTGCTTTGCTGTACTAAAAGAATACCTATACATCTACCACCATAGAGTACCGGAGACCCGGACATACCTTTGTACTGACTGACAGTACTTGATTGAGAAACTTCAAAGCTAAATTCTTTTGAAGTCATATGAGCAAATGTATTAGTTACCTCAACATTTATTGGTGCATGGTAGTGCCCCTTCTCAACTGGATAACCACATGACTTTACTTCACTATCCTGACTAATTGTTGTTTTATACAATTCGATAATGTTGCTAGTAATTCCATTTGCTACTTTCAGAATAGCCACATCGAGTTGATCACTTCCGTAAATGTAAGTCGCCTCAATCCATTTATCATCGGCATAATTATCACTAGACAGGAATATCTTTAGTGATGCGGCTTCACTAACGACATGGTTAGCTGTTAATATCAAGCTATCAGAAATAGAAAAACAAGTACCTCTCTTACATGAACCATTAGACGTTAATGACTCAACAATATAAATAGAATCTAGTTTAAAATCTTTGATTAAATCTGTGCTCATAAGACAACCTCACAAGAGTTCATGGATAAAATTATGTTGGGGTAGTTATTTTCAAGATCAGTCATGAACCAATCAGGAATATGCTCCACTTCATAATTTAAAAAGATCTCTGCTCCAGAACTTTTGTTGACAACTGCTATTCGTGCCAACACCTCCAAATCAGGATGACCATGTGATTTACCATTTGTACTAATCAGGTATTTATTGCAAACAATCCGCTTTAACAACTCTAAGCTGGTGTTATTTTTGCTTCCATGATGTGATATTTTCACAGCATCGACTTCTATATTTTTTAACTCGAGATCATCTAGCCAAGACGTAACCATCTTGGCATCACAATCAGATAGGTAAAGTAATCGTTTACCATTTGATTCAATCAAAAAAGATAGACTGCTCTTATTAGGTAGGGAGTTATCATCTTCAAAATTTACTTTGGACAAAGATTCAATACAAGTTTCTTCGGAGGAAGTGATAGGAACAACATTTTTGACAGAGCCTTGGAGATTCTTAGCATATTGTTCAAACGCTTCATAATAAGCTTTGCTAATAATTTTGGGTTTTATACGTCTTTCATTTAATTTATCTTCCCAGTCGCTTTTCAAGTCTTGTAAAGCAGCCTTCTCGGGACCGATAATTGAAAACTTTATTGAACCAACATAAAAACTTTGACATTTTTCTCTATAAAGAGCTGTGCCGTCAACAATAACGTTACAGTGACAATTCTTTTTAGCAAGTAAGTACGATAACGAAGAGCCTTCTGAGTACCCTATTTGTTCACTATTTCGGGTTGTAGAACCTTCTACTGACAAGGCCTTCAATTTTGTGTCAGATATACGGTCCGGCTCATCGGTATCGCCCAACTGACCAAATAGTTGCTCAGCACCATTAAAATAAAACTGTTCTATATTGGGGCAGTCATCATGCAAAAGTAATTTAATAATGCCATTAACATGATCATTATCGATATGAGTGACGATCAATGAGTCTATTTTATCTTTGCCAATAATACTCCCTTTCCAATTTGAAAAAGATTGAGCCGTACCACCATCAATTAAGACAAACTCAGATTGGGTTTCTATTGAAATACAATCTCCATTATCTGCTTTTTGCATTCTAATTTTTAGCATTTTAGATTTCAGTCTTCCTAACCTAGCTATATGCTAACAGACTCTATACCGAAACTCTTGATTTTAAGAAGGTATTAATAGATTACGGTGACAAATAAATCAATTTGGTATTTCACAGAGATTCGAGACTAACGTTGATTGTTACTACTAGAGACAATAAAAAAGCCCACTTCAAAGTGGGCTTTAGCTATCTATTAAACGCTTTATTTACTGTAAACGACTTATTTAATCTCAGTAAACGTTTTATTTACTCAAATCATTTAGTTCGGCGTTATCGCGTTGTGGTAAACGTCTTGAACGTCGTCACAGTCGTTAAGCATGTCCATGAATTTTTCAAACATAGGCATATCTTCTTCGCTAATCTCAGTTTCAGTCTGAGGCATCCAGCTCATCTCATCAGCAATAAACGTAATATCTGGGTAAGCTTCAGTTAGTGCTGTTTTTACTTGATAGAATTCAGTATGCGGTGCGTAAACTGTTACTTTACCGTCTTCAACTTCTACGTCAGTTACGTCTACGTCGGCTTCCATTAACACTTCTAAGATAGCGTCTTCGTCGTCACCTTCAAACTGGAACACCGCTTGGTGGTCGAACATGTGCGATACCGCACCCTGTGCACCAAGTTTTGCGTTAGTTTTAGTAAAGCAGTTGCGTACTTCGGTAATGGTGCGGTTGGCATTGTCAGATAAGCAGTCAACAATAACCATGCAGTTGCCCGGGCCAAAACCTTCGTAACGCATAGGCTGAAAATCTTCACCAGCACCACCAGCTGCTTTATCAATCGCTTTTTCAATAACGTGGCTTGGTACTTGGTCTTTCTTCGCTTTTTCCATTAGACGGCGAAGTGAAAGGTTAGTGTCTGGGTCGGCACCACCATTTTTAGCGCACACGTAAATTTCTTTACCGTACTTAGAATAAACCTTTGTTTTTGCGCCGGCAGTTTTTGCCATGGCGGCTTTACGAACTTCGAATGCTCTTCCCATCTTAAAATTCTCTTTCTCGCAATTAGAAATGCTGCGTTGGGTTTTATCGGGGTACTATTTGCCTGTTTCCAGGCTGCGCCGCTTGGCTTTATTTGGAATTAATGCGAATCAAGGCATTGCAAAAGTTGCTAGTTGCAACCTTTCCCAAACAAAACGCTGATTTAGCAACACAGAAAAATTGTGCGAAATTCTACCTTAATTTTCATCTAATACCAATGTGAATCCCCTTGGAAGGGATGAAAGCATGATGCTTACTGGTTCTCATTAAGCGTAAATGTACTCTGACCCCATACACTGTGGCTATGGTAAATGTTCGGTTGCCAAGTAGTCGTGTGACTGCATTTCCTTTAAACGGCTAAGACAGCGTCTAAACTCGAAGTTAAGTAGCCCTTCTGTGTAGAGACTTTCTAGCGCCACTTCTGCCGATATAATGAGTTTCACATTTCGCTCGTAGAACTCGTCTACCATTGCAATAAAGCGGCGCGCCACGTCATCGTTATGCTGTCCCATTTCCTTAACGTTGGCTAAAAGCACTGAATGATAACAACGGCTCAACTCAATATAGTCACTCTGGCTACGGGGCCCGCCACACAGGACTTTAAAATCTATCATCAATACCCCATCAGCGTTTCTAAGCGTCGGTATTTTTCGGTTGTTCACCTCAATATCTTCGCCTTCTGAGCCTTCTTCTGGTGCTAACTGAGAAAAGTAGCTATACAAGTTTTCCGTGGCTGCATCATCAAGTGGGTAGTGATAAATTTCGGCTTGTTCTAAGGTTCTTAGGCGATAATCAATACCGCTATCAACATTAACCACACGGGTATTTTGATTAAGAAGGTCAATGGCAGGTAAAAAACGTGCGCGCTGTAAGCCGTTTTTGTATAAATCGTCTGGCACTATGTTAGAGGTGGCCACCAGCACAATACCGTGACTAAACAATTCTTCCATCAAGGTACCTAAAATCATAGCGTCAGTTATATCTGACACGAAAAACTCGTCAAAACATATTACCCGCGCTTCTTTTGCTAACTTTGCCGCCACCAATTTCAACGGGTCTTGTGCGCTTTTAAGTTGCTTAAGTTCGTCGTGCACACGATACATAAAGCGGTGAAAATGCACCCGCATTTTCTTTTCAAAGGGCAAGCAGTCATAGAAGGTATCGACCAGATAGGTTTTTCCTCGCCCTACCCCGCCATAAAAGTATATACCTTGAATACCTGGCTTGGCGTGACCTTTACCAAACGCTGCTTTTAGCTTAACCCGCCAAGTCACTTTTTTTTCAGGCTGTGTCAATTCATCGTACAAACGCTGAAGTTCTTTTACTGCATTTTCTTGTGCCGCGTCATAATGAAAATCAGACGACTTAAGATCTAGCTGATATTTTTCCCATGGCGTCATCGCCGAAACCACTCCGTAAAAAAGTCAATAGCGGCGCACGCTGCACCGACCTGCTTGAATTTCTCAATTATGACCTTAATTTTAATGGAAATCACGGTAGAATCTCATTTTGAAATTCGGCATACACTGAATATAAAACACTATGTGTGCGCTTTTCGGGTTTGACCTTGCTATATTCAGCATATGGTCGAAAGCAGCTTTTAGATCGTACAAGTAAAGGTCGGCTGCACGATGTTGATTGATTCGGAGAATAGAATGGAATTGTTAGTATCTCTTGCTTTGTTAGTTGTTGGTTTAATTATTGGCTTTTTTTCAGGTCGCTTTTTTCAACAAAAGCAAGGCGCAGGCAATACTGCACAAACTGAAAAGCAAGTTAAAGAGATCCTCGCACAGCAAGCGCAGCACCACATTCATCAAACTCGTCAAAGCTTAGAAAGCATTGAAAGTCAGTGCGATACGCTTAAGCAACAAATTGAAGAGTATGAAATGCTGCTTGAACAAGGTGGCGATGATGACAGCAAAGTTCCCTTTTACGGGGAACAAGCAACAACATATTTACGTAACAACTTGAAAGGGTCTGACAAATCGAGAGTTAAGCGTGTTTCTGACACACAGCCCAGAGACTTCGCTAACTCAGGTTCTGGGCTGTTCGTCGGTGGTTCTGAGCAGAATAACGCAGAAAAACAGTAACATCGGGAACTTTATTCCAACGTCAGACTCTTTTACTGAAACCATGCTATGTCGCATATAACATGAAGGAGTGTAAGCGAACATGAAAATGTCTTTTCGCCATTGTCTATTGGCATCTGCCGTTGTTGTAAGTTCATTGGGCTTTACTGCTAGCACACAGGCGGCGTTACCATTTTTTTCTGATACAAAAGATGAGGTTCCCTCGTTAGCCCCTATGCTTGAAGAAGCTACCCCTGCGGTAGTTAGCATTGCGGTTGAGGGCACCCAAACCTCAACACAGCGCGTGCCTGAAATGTTTCGCTACTTCTTCGGTGCGCCGCAAGAGCAAGTTCAAGAACGCCCTTTCCGAGGCCTTGGCTCCGGTGTCATCATAGATGCCGATAAAGGGTATGTCGTTACCAACAATCATGTTGTTGATAACGCGGACGAAATCACCGTCAAATTAACAGACGGACGCGAGTTCAAAGCGAAAAAGCTGGGCTCAGATGAGCAAAGTGATATCGCTTTACTTAAGATAGAACCAGATGATTTAAAAGCATTGCCACTGGCTGATTCTGACGTTTTACGCGTTGGTGACTTTGTAGTAGCTATTGGAAACCCATTCGGCCTTTCTCAAACGGTTACCTCAGGTATTGTCAGTGCTTTAGGCCGTTCAGGTTTAAACATTGGTGGTTACGAAGACTTCATTCAAACTGACGCAGCAATTAACCGCGGTAACTCAGGTGGCGCTTTGGTTAACCTCCATGGTGAGTTGGTTGGTATCAATACCGCTATTTTCGGCCCTAACGGTGGCAACGTAGGTATTGGTTTTGCTATCCCTGCCAACATGATGAAAAGCCTTGTTGATCAAATAGCTGAATACGGCGAAGTGCGTCGTGGTCTCCTGGGGATTCTAGGTAGCGATATTGATGCTGGTCTTGCCGAAGCTATGAATGCCGAAGTAAATATTGGTGCCTTCGTTAGCGAAGTACAGCCTGACTCTGCAGCAGAGAAAGGCGGTCTTCAAGCCGGTGATATTATTACTGCGATTAACGGTCGAAAACTTCACAGCTTCCAAGAACTACGTGCAAAAATTGCGAGTATGGGTGCTGGTGCTGAAGTTGAGCTAACCGTTATGCGCAAGGGAAAGAAAATGAACGTAGACGTGGTGTTAGACGATGCTACTGATACCACGGTAACCGCGGCTCAGATTCATCCAGCTCTAGAAGGTGCCACACTGTCTAATGGTACCGACGATGCTGGCAATGCGGGTGTGGTCGTATCTGAAATTGAACGTGGTGCACCTGCGGCGCGCATTGGCCTGCAATCAGAAGATGTGATCATTGGTGTTAACCGAGTACGTACATCGACGGTTGCCGAATTTAGAAACGCGCTAGACGAAGCCAAAGGCGTTATCGCACTAAATGTAAAACGCGGTAACTCGACCCTTTATTTGGTTATCAGGCAGTAGAGCTCAGCTCTAAAAATTTCCAAGCAGAAATACATGTTTAACGGCGCTTTGAAAGCGCCGTTTTTTATTGAGCTAAATTATTAACTTGGCGCTGTCTACAATACTATGCTTCTAACACAATTTTCTGACGTATCGGGTTACACAAAATTTGCTTTTCACTACGGTAGTTTAGTAAATAAAGTGATATCCTTTACATCAATAACGATAATTTCAGATTGTTGCGCTTTTAATTTGTGAAGTAGTACCTCAATAGCGGTGCGTATGGAGTAAGTGCGACAGACAACGATAAGTGTGACTTGTGACTGGCCGCTCAATATTTAACTTCTTACTAAAATCTATAATTCTAGGCGTCGCCGTTGCGAGTTTGCTGCTGATTTTTTTGCCAGAACTTCGGCAAGGTAAGGGGCTCGCTCAAGGCTTTTTTAATGAACCTTCTGTTAGCGCTAGTCGCGAAAGCTATTTTGCAGCGCTAAGTCGTTCTGCGCCTGCTGTCGTAAACATTTACAGTGTTAGTATCGAAAACGGCTCAGGTCTATTTCGAAATCAATCTCGTGGGCGCACCAGCTTGGGCTCTGGTGTTATCATGACAGAGAATGGCTACCTACTTACCTGCCATCACGTTGTAGCCAATGCCGATAGCATTTACGTAGCAGTGCAAGACGGACGTATTTTAGAAGCACAGATTGTAGGTACCGACCCACTCACCGACCTTGCTGTTTTAAAAGTAACTGCTGATAATCTACACATTATTCCTCAGGTTTCAGAACCCGATACCCATGTTGGCGATGTTGTTATGGCGATTGGTAACCCTTTTGACTTGGGTCAGACCATCACCCAGGGCATCGTGAGTAGAGCGGGTCGCAATGGCCTGTCGAACTATGTGGATTTCATTCAAACCGATGCAGTATTAAACCAGGGAAACTCTGGTGGCGCTTTAGTAGATAGCAATGGCATTTTACTGGGGATCACCAATGCCAATTTCCAAGTTCTAGATTCTAATAATCGCGCTCGCAATGTAGACGGAATTAACTTTGCAGTCCCCTATGAACTGGCTAAGCGCGTTATGGATGAAATTATAAGTAATGGACGAGTTGTACGCGGCCAACTTGGCTTTGTAGGCGGAGAAAACCGCAACCGCCCAGGTATTGATGTGCAGGCTGTAGCCAAAGGCAGTCCTGCCGACACTGCGGGTATTCGCCCGGGTGATATAATAGTGGCCATTGATGGTGTGCGTTTGGAAAGTGCGTCCAAAACGCTCGATATGATTGCTGAAACAGATCCTGGCACTGAGCTTGAAATTGAACTTAGTCGCGATGGGCAGTCAATTACGCTAACAGCTACTGTCGGAGAACTCCGAGCGGGGCAATAGCCTTATTAGTACTTAACGACAGTGAACGTTTAAGCTTTTATTACTGTTGTGAAAACATCTGCGATGAAATTAGGTAAGTTGAATTTTGTACATAAAAAAAGCGCCGCATTGACAAATTCGGCGCTTCTTCTTGTGAACGGTTTAAAAGTTACTCTTTGACTCGCTCAATGATGGCACCTAAGCCACCTAATTTCTCTTCTATCGATTCATAACCACGGTCTAAGTGGTAAATACGATTGACGTGAGTCTCACCTTCCGCGATTAGCCCAGCGATAACCAAACTTGCTGAAGCGCGAAGGTCAGTAGCCATTACCGGTGCCCCTTTCAAGCTTGAACTGCCCTTAGACACAGCTGAGTTAGCTTCAAGTGCTATTTCTGCGCCCATGCGTTGTAACTCTGGTACATGCATGAAGCGGTTCTCAAAAATAGTTTCTGTAATTACGCCTGTACCTTCGGCAACGCAATTAAGGGTAACAAACTGGGCCTGCATATCAGTAGGAAATGCTGGGTGTGGCGCAGTTTTAACGCGAACAGCCTGCGGTTTACGCCCTTCCATATCTAGCTCAATCCAGTCATCGCCTACGGAAATTTTCGCGCCAGCTTGCTCAAGCTTATCTAGCACCGCGTCTAACGTGTCAGGTGCCGCATGGGTACAGCGAATCTTACCGCCTGTTACCGCAGCCGCTACCAAGAAAGTACCGGTTTCTATGCGATCAGGCAGTACGGCATAGTCGCAACCATTTAAGGTTTCTACACCTTCAATGGTTATTTTATCACTTCCCGCGCCAGTGATTTTTGCGCCCATCTGGATAAGACAATTCGCCAAATCAACAATTTCAGGTTCACGCGCGGCATTTTCTAAGATGGTCGTGCCGTCTGCCAGTGCCGCAGCCATTAATAGATTTTCGGTTGCACCTACACTTACCATATCCATAAAGATACGAGCACCTTTAAGACGACCATCAACTTCAGCACGAATATAGCCTTCGTCTACTTCAATCTTTGCGCCCATTTTTTCAAGGCCCGTTAAATGAAGGTTTACTGGACGAGCACCGATGGCACAACCACCAGGCAGAGACACGTTCGCTTTACCCTGCTTTGCTAGCAATGGGCCTAACACCAAAATTGAAGCGCGCATAGTACGCACTAAGTCATAAGACGCGGTGACACTTTCTAGTGTACTTGCATCAATAACAATATCGTTTGCGGCGGGTAGCGCAACTTCTACACCAAGCTCTCGCAAAAGCGCCGTTGTTGTGTTGATGTCGCGAAGACGAGGAACATTAGTATAACGACAAGGGGAATCGGTAAGTAGGCTTGTCATCAGCAGCGGCAATGCCGCGTTCTTGGCACCTGATATACGCACTGTACCGTTAAGCGCAGGGCTCTTTTTAATTACGAGTTTATCCACGAGCGACGCCTATTATTGAGGAATATTGAACTGGCGCTCGCGCTCCCAGTCTTTTACTGAAAACGTCTTGATGGTAATCGCATGCATGCTGCCGTCTGCAATTTTATCAGCTAAAGGCGCATATACCGCTTGCTGACGCTTCACCCGACTCATTTCATTAAATGCATCGCTTACTGCAATGATATTAAAATGCGAGCCTTCGCCCTTTACGTGGACTTCGTGCAGGTCTAACGCATCTTTCAAGATTTTTTCAATTTCAGACAATTCCATAACTTACTTCTTAATTCGCTTTCTGGTGTTTATTCTACGGGTAAAAAGCTATCCGCGTCGCTAATTTTCGCGAGCTTTTGCAACTTTTCAGGCATTTTATGTAGGGTCATGCTAACACCATTTTGCTTTGCATCCCTAACAGCATTAATCAGCCACGCTAAACCTGCACTGTCTGCACGCTCCACGTCGCCTAAATCGACTTGGCAACTTTTATTACTTATTAAAGTGCTACGTTGACTACCGCTTAAGCTTTCCCAAAAGTTTTTCGATAGCGTCTCACGGTCTAATTGACCGTGAACCACTATTTTGCCCGTGTCATTTACCTCGAATAGGCTCACTCAGCCTCTCCTTCGATTTCAATTGGCTCGCCTTGCTTTAGCTCAACGGGCTTGCCAATTTTGTCGCGCATTAGCGCGATGACTGCATCAATGCCGTCTTGACGAAGAATTGATTCAAACTCACTGCGCTTACTGTTCAGCATGCTGATCCCCTCCGCTACCATATCGTAAGCTTTCCATTCGTTAGTTTTGCTATCTTTGCGAACTTTGAATGCAATTTTAATTTCAGGGCGGTTTGGGTCTTGAACCACTGCGCGTACGGTTACTGATTTTTTGTCGTCAAACGATGACTCAGGCTCAAAGATAACTTCTTGGTTGTCATAGTAACCCATTGCTACTGCGTATGTGGTTACCAGATATTGACGGAAAACACTGATGTACTCACCCATTTTTTCCTGTGGCACAGATTTAAAGTGCTTGCCTAGTACCATAAAGGCTGCGAATTTATAATCGATATGCGGGACAAGTTCTTCCTGCATGATAACACGCAGCATTTCAGGGTCGTTTTTAATCGCTTCCTGATTTGCTTTGATTCGTTCAAACGTGCGGTTAGCTACATCTTGAACCAACTCATAAGGGTTTTGTTCGTTAACTTCTTGCGCGTTCGCTATACCCGCTACAGACATCATAAAGATGCCAATTGCTACGAAAAACTTTTTCAAAATAACTCTCCTAACTTCAAACTCTTTTAAGCAGACCTGACAATGACGTAATTAGTTTCATCAGGCAGCCGGAATTAATTAACAATTACGTTATGTACGCTTGGTTACGCTACTGCGATTAGTCTTCGTCGCTGCCGCGATTAAATAAGAACTGACCGATAAGGTCTTCTAGCACCAAAGCTGACTTTGTATCCTGTAGGTAGTCACCGTCTTGCAGGTTAGCAACACCATCAAAAGAAAACCCTGGCTGGAAACCCACGTACTGCTCACCTAATAAACCAGACGTCAAAATGGACACAGAGCTTGTTTCAGGAAAGCCGTTGTATTCATTTAAAATAGATAACTCTACTACCGGTGTGAAATCTTCTTGATCTAGAGAAATAGATGATACTCGGCCTACGGTTACGCCACCCACTTTTACAGCAGAGCGAGGCTTTAGCCCACCAATGTTGTCGAACTTCGCGTATAGGGTATAGGTATCGCCTTCAGTTGCGACCGTTTGGTTTGCAACTTTAAGTGCTAACAATAACAAAGCACCTATCGTAAGCATGACAAACACACCAACCATTACTTCCGTTTTATACTTACTCATTCCAATCCCCTACTCGATACCAAACATAAGGGCGGTAAGCACGAAGTCCAGCCCTAATACTGCTAATGATGAATAGACCACCGTCTCGGTAGTCGCTTTGCTGATCCCTTCCGATGTTGGAATAGAATCGTAACCTTTAAATATGGCAATCCACGTCACAACCAAGGCAAAAACGAGGCTTTTTATCACGCCGTTTATAACATCTTGGTTCCAATCAACGGTCGACTGCATGATTGACCAGTAACTGCCTGCATCAACACCTAACCAGTCTACGCCGACTAAATGACCACCTAAAATGCCAATGGCACTAAAAATAATGGCTAGCATTGGCATGGCTAACATTCCCGCCCAAAAACGAGGAGCAACGATGCGCCTTAGTGGGTCTACCGCCATCATTTCTAAACTACTTAACTGTTCGGTGGCTTTCATAAGGCCGATTTCAGCGGTCAACGCTGACCCGGCACGCCCAGCGAAAAGCAATGCGGTGACTACAGGACCAAGTTCACGCAATAGTGAAAGCGCGACCATAGGACCTAAGCTACCCTCTGCACCGTAATCGACTAAAATGGTATAGCCTTGCAGCGCCATTACCATGCCGATAAACAAGCCAGAAACCATGATAATAAGTAACGACTGAACACCAACTACATAAAGTTGTTTAATAACCAGTGGAACGTTCTTTACTCGAGGAACAGCGATAAGTGCGCCAAACAGCATGAGCGCTGCGCGACCAATCGCAGTAACTTTTCCTATAGTTTTAGCGCCTAAAGATTGGAAGAACTTCATTTATCTGCCCCCAAAAAACTTGTTTTCAAGTCAGGCGCTGGGTAATGAAATGGAACTGGGCCATCTGCTTTACCCTTTAAGAATTGCTGAACCAATTCGGAATCGCTTTCTTTAATTTGCTGCGCTGTACCTTCGCCGATAACACGCTTATCCGCCAAAATGTAAATATAATCAGCGATTGTCAGTACTTCCGTTACGTCGTGAGTCACCACAATACTGGTTAGGCTAAGAGCATCATTGAGCTCTCGAATAAGCTTCACCAGCACCCCCATGGATATGGGATCTTGTCCCGCAAAAGGCTCATCGTACATAATTAAATCGGGATCTAATGCGATTGCCCTCGCTAGCGCGGCTCTGCGCGCCATTCCGCCAGACAATTCGCTCGGCATTAATTGCGCAGCGCCTCGCAGACCTACTGCCTGTAGCTTTAAAGCGACAATAGTTGCTATCAAGTCTTCTGATAGATCAGTATGTTCGCGAAGCGGAAACGCCACATTGTCGAACACACTCATATCGGTAAATAGCGCCCCACTTTGAAAAAGCATGCTCATTCTACGACGAGTTTCGTAGAGAGATTTTCTCGACATAGAGACAATTGAATCGCCGTCGAATTTAACGTCGCCTTCGTCTGGTGTTAACTGCCCGCCAATAAGGCGCAGCAGCGTGGTTTTACCTATTCCACTTGGCCCCATTACTGCAGTAATTTTGCCCTTAGGTACCTTCAATGAAATCCCGTCATAAATGATACGATCTGCACGTTTGAAGGTTAGGTTATCTACTTCAACTAAATGATCCATAGTTACTTAAATGTCGACCCCTGACGCTGGATTGAGTTGGTTTTGAACGCCGCTATCAATCTACTTAGAAAATATTTAAAGTATATGAGCGATATGCATATTCAATTTCTATGCCTTCGCACACATAACCCATAAAGTTTACTGAACAGTTTACTTTTAAGAGCCAACAAATTCAAAAAAGTTTACTCTGCAGTGTAGTTTTTTATGCTTACAGGCTGGCTTGTCCAGCAGACACAACCTCTGGGCCGTGTTATTTGGAGCCATTGTACGCTTTTTCAAGACACTCGCCAAAGTCAAAAAGTTACAAGTTATGTTCGATTAAGACGAATTGTATACCAGACCGCATAGATAATTACCCACTCAGCGAGAGTTAAAAGGTTCGTAATCGCGGCGTGTTACCGCAGGTATAGTGGTTCTACATCAAGGTGACACAACAAAGAGTACGGACATTTTAAACTCGCCCTTCGGGAAGGTCTGGCAAGCTCCCTAGCTTCATTCTGGGAATTTGAAAGGGAACAGCCATTCCTACATTCCCACGCTTTGCTAGGAAACCTGCCAGCGCCTTCTGAGTGGGCAATTATCTACGTGGCCTGGTATTTGTATCCCGCGCTAAGACGAACGTTATCTCACGCTGAAGTGATGTCAGTGCCTTAGCTAGCTCTTACATGTAGTTCCAGTTCCCATCCTATTGCCCTAGTTATTAACTGAAACTGAACGCTTACCAGAAATACCTTCGAACTGCTGTAACGGGTTTGATGGGCGGAAATTTACGGCAATCGGTCTCTTTTTATGAAAATAAAGCAATGCGAGCATAGGCAAATGGCACTCTTTTTGCGACAATCTATCGAAATACTAACTATTACAGGTTGTTGTGCTTTTAAACATTGTCATTTTTCTGGTTGGGCTGATTGTCTTAAGTTGGAGTGCGGACCGTTTTGTTTATGGCGCTTCAGCGCTAGCAAAAAACATTGGCATCTCTCCTATGATGATCGGGCTTACGATTGTCGCTATGGGCTCATCGGCACCTGAGATTGTGGTATCTGCTATTGCCTCTGCCAATGGCAATATGAATACAGCCGTGGGTAACGCACTCGGTTCAAATATAACCAACATTGCGCTGGTGTTGGGTGTAACCGCTCTAGTAAAGCCTTTGCTTGTTTCGTCAACAACGCTTAAACGTGAACTTCCAGCGCTTCTCATCATCTCGTTAATTGCTATTGGCTTTATGTTCGATGGCGAACTGAAATCTTACGAAGGGATAATTTTACTAGGCCTATTCATTTTTGTTTTGGCAATGATGGCTTGGTTATCACTTCAAGTAGACAAAGAAGACCCCCTAGTTGCTGAGACCGCAGATGAAATCCCTAAAGGCGTTTCTAACACCTCAGCGCTTATCTGGATTGGTGTTGGCCTTATCGTATTACCATTAAGTGCCCACTTTCTTGTCAACTCGGCAGTAGAAATTGCCAGATACATGGGTATCTCAGACTTAGTTATTGGGTTGACTATTATTGCGTTTGGCACAAGCCTTCCTGAATTAGCGGCTAGCGTGGCTGGTGTGCTTAAAGGTGAAGATGATCTAGCGCTCGGCAATATTATTGGCTCTAACATTTTCAACCTGCTAGCCGTACTCGGTATGCCGGGGTTAATTGCCCCAGGCCTGCTAGACCCTGACGTTTATAACCGAGATATGTACGTTATGCTTGGTTTAACCTTGCTGTTGTTCTTGTTCAGTTTCGATTTAATTGGAAAGCGTACAATATCAAGAACAAATGGATTTATACTTCTAGCTTGCTTTATCGGCTACCAATTCTGGCTGTTCGGATAATCATGAATACACAAACTCAGATGCACTATATCGAATCGGCAAAGCGTGTTATCGACATTGAAACGCAGGCTATTGCCAATCTTGCAGAGCGCTTAAACGAGCACTTTATCAACGCATGTAACATTCTTTTCTCATGCGAAGGCAAAGTGGTTGTAAGCGGTATGGGAAAATCTGGCCATATTGGCAATAAAATTGCCGCTACCCTTGCGAGTACCGGGACACCGGCCTTTTTCATGCATCCCGGCGAGGCTAACCACGGCGATTTAGGCATGCTGAGTAAAGGAGATGTGCTATTAGCCATTTCTAATTCTGGTGAAACCAATGAATTAGTTAACCTGCTGCCCGTTGTTAAGCGCTTAGGCATTAAAGTGGTAGCAATGACCAATAGTGCCGATAGCTCGTTGGGTCAACACGCAGATGTAGTACTTGATATAAGCGTTGAAAAAGAAGCCTGTTCGTTAGGTCTTGCCCCTACATCAAGTACAACAGCCACACTGGTTATGGGTGATGCCCTTGCGGTAGCACTGCTCGACCAAAAAGGCTTTACCTCAGACGATTTTGCACTATCACACCCTGGCGGTAGCTTAGGCAGAAAACTGCTGCTAAAGGTGAGCGATATTATGCTTAGCGGCAGCGACATTCCGTTGGTGAATCTACATTCATCTGTCGCTGAAGCGCTTTTGGAAATTTCCAAAAAAGGCTTGGGCATGACAGGGGTCATCGACTCAGATGGTTCGTTAACGGGCGTATTTACTGATGGTGATTTACGCCGAATACTCGACGCTCGTATAGATGTGCACAATGCAACAGTAGAAGACGTGATGACCAAAGGCGGCAAAACAACCACCGCAGATCAGCTAGCTGTAGAAGCCCTAAACCTAATGGAAACCCATAAAATAAGCGCATTGATGGTTACCGATGAAAAGCGCAACCCTGTCGGAGCCTTCAACATGCACATGCTTTTGAAAGCGGGAGTACTCTAAATGAAGACGACTCTATACACTGATCTAGAACAGGCACTTTATGAGCAGTTGGCGCACATAAAGCTTCTAGTATGTGACGTGGATGGCGTATTCTCAGACGGCCGTATTTACTTAGGTAATGACGGAGAAGAGCTTAAAGCTTTTCACACCCGCGATGGATATGGCGTAAAAGCGCTTGTAAGTAATGGCGTTAATGTCGCTGTAATAACAGGACGACGCTCAGCAATTGTAGAAAATAGAATGAAGGCGCTAAACGTAGCGCACATTATTCAAGGCGAGGAAAACAAAGCAGACGCGCTTGCCGGGTTAATGAAAAGCCTTGGGTTAAGCCAAAGAGAAGTTGCCGCCGTAGGTGATGACATGCCCGATACTGGTATGTACCAACATGTAGCGGTAAAAATTGCAGTCGCTGATGCTCATCCTTTCGTTGCAAAACAAGCGAACTGGATCACCACACTGCCGGGTGGCTTTGGCGCAGTCCGAGAAATATCGGATACCATCTTGCAAGCTAAGGGCGTGGCAAACGATATTTTCGGAGCTAGTGTATGAGCCAATTTGGCTTCAATCGCTTGGGTTTAAGCATATCGGCGCTATTTATCTTAGCGCTGTTGATGTATGTCCCAACTTGGATGGAAGAGCAGCCTGAGACGCAAGGTAGCAGTCAAAATGATGCGCTTAAGCCTGCATATAAGGCAAAAAACTTAACTACAACCTTGTACAACCAAGACGGCGAGTTAAATCACAAAGTCTTTGCAGAGTCTATGGAACACTACGACCAATTGGGTTTCGTGTTATTTCAGCAGCCTAAATATACTCTTTATACAGAGAGTGCAACATCACCTTGGGTTGTGACTGCGCAGGAAGGAACGCTGTATAACAATGAGTTAATTCAGCTTGAAGATAGCGTTGTTATTGAAAATAAAACCAGCGATGATTTTGTCAAAAGCTTATCCACCGAATACATCCAAATAAATTTAAACACGAAACAAATGACATCTGATCAACCCGTTGAGATACTGGGTACGCAATACCTTATTTTAAGCAATGGGTTTAACGCGAATTTACGCACACAAGAATACGAGCTTTTAGATCATGTACAAACCACTTATTCCCCTAGCAACTAGCTTTCTACTTGCCATCGCTAGCGGTGCGGTACAAGCCAGTGAAGAAGATTTTTCACAGCCCATTAAAATAGGGTCAAATACCCAGTTTATTGATGGTAAAAACAAAACGGCTCTGTACAAGGAAGACGTGCTGATTACTCAAGGTTCACTCCTCATTGAAGCGGATGAAGTAGAAGTTATTGCTACTGATGGCAGCGGCCGAGAAATATTTATCGCCCGAGGGAACCCAGCAAGCTACTCTCAATCATTAGAAGACGGTACACCGGTATCAGCCAAAGCTAATGAAATTCGCTATGAGGTGGTTAATCGCACTATTTCTCTGGCGGGTAATGCCGAACTACAGCAAGATTCTAGTAAAGTACAAGGGGATAAAATTACGTTCGATATGATTACTGAACAATTGCTTGCAACAGGTGGCGCCGGTGAAAATGGTGAAGGTCGAGTAACAACAGTGTTTACTCCTGACACTATTCGTAAAACGTCGTCTAAGAAAGACAACGAGGGCAATGAATAGCAATGGCAACTTTGAGCGCTAAAAACCTTGCTAAATCGTATAAATCGCGACAAGTCGTTCGCGATGTGAGTCTTTCAGTTTCTACTGGGCAAATTGTCGGTCTTCTTGGCCCAAATGGTGCTGGTAAGACCACCACTTTTTACATGATTGTGGGCTTGGTCAACCTAGACAAAGGCAAGATTGAAATTGATGATAGTGAGCTTACTCATCAGCCAATGCATGAGCGCGCACGCCGCGGTATAGGCTACCTTCCGCAAGAAGCGTCAATTTTTAGAAAGCTTACGGTACATGAAAATATCATGGCCATTTTGCAAACCCGTAAAGATTTAAATTCACAACAGCAGGAAGAAGAAGCGGACGCACTACTTGATGAATTTAATATCAACCATATACGTAATAGTACGGGAATGAGTTTGTCAGGGGGAGAACGGCGTCGCGTAGAGATTGCTCGCGCTCTGGCAGCAAAACCACAATTTATTTTGTTAGACGAACCATTTGCCGGTGTTGATCCAATATCAGTTAATGATATAAAGAAGATAATACAGCATCTGCGAGATAGGGGTATTGGTATCCTTATCACGGACCATAACGTACGTGAAACATTGGATGTTTGCGAAAAAGCGTACATTGTGAGTCATGGCGAGCTTATTGCGCAAGGAACTGCGGAACAGGTTTTAAGTAATCAAAAAGTAAGGGACGTATACCTAGGCGAACAATTCAGGCTATAGTTAGTGTAACCGAATTGTCATTTTTCAGTTTCGCTCTGGTATATTTAATTTAGAGCATTTAAATAAGACGTAGATGAAACCATCTTTACAGCTAAAATTTAGCCAACAACTTACCATGACACCTCAGCTGCAGCAGGCTATTAAGCTGCTGCAGCTTTCTACGCTTGATCTCCAGCAAGAGATTCAAGAAGCGCTCGACTCTAATCCGCTTTTAGAAGTGGAAGAAGGTAGCGACGAGCCACAAGTAGAAAAGAACAATGTCGATAGTGACGATAGCGCTGCTGAAGCGACAGCTTCTGCATCAAGCGACACGCTAGAAGCAGGAGATGCACTGGAGAAGAACGACCTTCCCGATGAGCTGCCTATCGACAGCACCTGGGACGAGTACTACTCCGCCTCTTCTGCGCCTGCGCCTGGCCCGTCTAATGATGACGAACAAATCTTCCAAGGTGAAACTACCGAAGACATCCAAGAGCATTTGCTTTGGCAAATGCGCCTGACTCATTTTTCAGATACTGACCGCGCTATTGCCACAGCTATTATCGACTCAATTGACGAGTCGGGTTATCTAACCGTAACCCTTGACGATATCTTAGAAGCGGTTAATGACGATGACTTAGAAGAGCCTATCGAGATGGACGAAATCGAATGTGTGCTTAAGCGCATTCAGATGTTCGACCCCATTGGTTCGGGTTCCCGTAACCCTCAGGAATGTCTTATGGTGCAATTGCGCCAGTTCTCGGACGACACCCCTTGGCTCACTGAAGCAAAGCAGCTTATCGAGGAATATTCGGACTTACTGAGCAGTAAAGACTACCGCACGCTTATGCGTAAGAGCCGATTGAAAGAGGATCAGCTACGCGAAGCAATGCGTTTACTTCAAACCTTGAATCCTCGTCCAGGTAGTGCTTTAGTTACTAAAGAGCCTGAGTATGTCATACCTGATGTTTCAGTAACTAAGAAAAATGGCCGTTGGGTGGTTGAACTGAACCCTGACAGCCTGCCTAAACTAAGCGTAAACCAACAGTATGCTGCGATGAGTCGCCGTGCTAAGAACAGTAGCGATTCACAATTCATCCGCTCGCACATGCAAGAGGCTAAGTGGTTCATAAAGAGCCTTGAATCTCGTAACGATACCTTGATGAAGGTTGCAAATTGCATTGTGCAGCAACAAATGGGCTTTTTTGAGCACGGCCCGGAAATGATGAAACCAATGGTGCTAAATGATGTCGCAGAAATGGTAGATATGCACGAATCCACTATTTCACGTGTGACAACGCAAAAATACATGCATACGCCCCGTGGTATCTTCGAGTTGAAGTATTTCTTTTCAAGCCACGTTGCAACCGAGTCAGGTGGTGAATGTTCATCCACAGCGATTCGTGCATTGATCAAGAAGTTAGTGGCTGCGGAAAATCCTAGCAAGCCGCTAAGTGATAGCAAGATTGCTTCGTTGTTGGCCGAGCAAGGCATAAAAGTCGCTCGGCGAACAATAGCAAAATACCGGGAATCGTTATCGATCCCGCCGTCGAACCAACGCAAAAGCCTTATCTAACCGGGCTTAATAATATAAGGAAGACGAAATATGCAAATCAACCTTACTGGTCATCATGTCGAAATCACCGACTCTTTGCGTAATTATGTCGATACGAAGTTCAGCAAACTTGAACGTCACTTTGATCACATTTCTAATGTGCATGTCATCCTGAACGTTGAAAAATTAAATCAAAAAGCTGAAGCGACTGTTCATTTAAGTGGCGCTGAAGTATTCGCATCCTCAGAAAATACCGACATGTATGCGGCGATTGACAGCATGGTTGATAAACTCGACCGGCAGGTAATCAAGCATAAGGAAAAACTGAAAAAACATTAGTAGTTAATTAAGCATGGATATACAAGCCATCGTAAGTCTGGACCGCACCGAGTGTGCGGTTCAGTGTAATAGTAAAAAGCGAATTCTTGAGATCATCGCTGATATCGCTGCCAAGCATAACGATAACATCGACCAGGCAACGGTTCTAAATAGCTTGATGGCTCGAGAACGTATGGGTAGTACGGGTATTGGAAACGGCATAGCACTGCCTCACGGTCGCCTGGCTGGCCTTGATAAGGTGATAGCAATTGTTGTAACCAGCACGCCTGCTATCAACTTCGATGCCCTAGATGAAAAGCCTGTAGATATTTTTTTTGCACTTCTCGTTCCCGAAGAGCAAACCGAAGGACACCTTCAAACATTAGCTACCGTTGCTGGCAAGCTAAGCGACAAAGAAACCATTAAAACAATACGACGTGCAACAAACAGCGACGAAATTATTTCTGCATTAAGTTAGACAATAAGCGCTTAAACATTATAGGCAGGCGCTTAAATCAACAACGCGTATGTGATGAAACCAGAATATAAGGGAGAGTTTAGGTGAAGCTGATCATAATCAGTGGTCGTTCAGGGTCTGGTAAGTCTGTCGCACTTCGCGCATTAGAAGACTTAGGTTATTACTGTGTTGATAATATCCCAGTTAATTTGCTTCCTACCCTTACCCATACTGTTGTTGATGAATACGATCAAGTTGCGGTAAGTATTGACGTAAGAAACTTACCCAAAAATCCTGATGATTTGGTAGAGATTCTAGACTACCTGCCTTCTTCTTGGTCTATGACTATAGTGTACATCGACGCAAGCGATGATGTACTGGTTAAGCGGTTTAGCGAAACGCGCCGTCTTCACCCTTTAGCCAAGCTAAATAAGTCTCTCTCAGAAGCTATTAGAGCAGAGTCTGCGCTGCTCGCTCCTATTACTGAGCGCGCTGATTTGTACTTAGATACAGACAAGCTAACAATACACCAACTCGCAGAGCTGATCCGAGAACGTATCCTAGGTAAAAAGAGCTCTCGCCTTGTACTGGTGTTTGAGTCATTTGGCTTTAAACATGGCATACCCAAAGATGCCGATTATGTTTTTGATGCGCGCTTTCTACCAAACCCTCATTGGGAAACGGACCTTAGACACCTCACTGGATTAGATGCCCCCGTTGAGGTGTTTTTAGGCTCACAACCCGTAGTGACCAAGTTTATTTGGCAAATTCAAAATTTAATGACCACATGGCTTCCCCATTTAGAACGCAACAATAGAAGCTATGTGACTGTGGCTATCGGCTGCACTGGCGGCCAACACCGCTCTGTCTATATTGCCCAAACCTTGTCAAAAACCTTCGGCGAAATACACCCTGATGTGCAAATTCGTCACAGAGAGCTCAACCAATAATGACTATCAAAAAAACACTTACTATCGTCAATAAATTGGGGTTACACGCCAGAGCTGCCACGCAACTGGTACAGCTGGCTAATCAATTTGATGCCAAAATCATTTTGAAAAAAGGTGATAAAGAAGCAGACGCTAGCAGCGTTTTAGGCTTAATGATGTTGGAGAGTCATCAGGGCGAACAGGTCGATGTTATTGTTGATGGTGATGACGCAGCCGACGCACTTGCAGCTATTGAAGAGCTGATTGAAGGTAAATTTAACGAAGACGAATAGCGGTAAGTCAACTTCCCTTTGCTGAATTAATCAACAGTTAGCACTGTTAAGTAAAATTCTCTTGTAGAACCTACGCAATTATCATGACAGACTTAATATAATTGCGATATTCTACACATACTTAGGCTACACAGCTTCTATTTTCAATCTCAGCATAGTAGGAATAACGCCTTATGGCAGAAGCGCTTGTTTCTAAATACGTACAAACACAGTTACGCGCTCTTAACGCTGCATTGATCAACGGTCAATTTGTCTCTGTACGTAAACTTCTGCTTGAACTTCCCCCCTCTGATGTTGCCCATATTCTTGAATCTAGCCCTAGCAGGACTCGCGATGAGTTGTGGGAGCTGATTGATAGCGATTTTCACGGTGACATTTTAGAAGAACTGTCTGACGATGTTCGAAACGGTATTATAACAAAGATGCTTCCCGCCAATGTGGTTGACGCACTTGAAGAGATGGATACCGATGACTTAGCAGAAACGCTAAGCAGCCTTCCTGAACCTGTGTTAGCAGACATTCTCGACTCAATGGATGCACAAGATCGCGTGCGTGCAGAGCAAGCACTGTCTTATGGTGAGGAAACCGCTGGTTTCATCATGAACACCGATACCATTACCTTGCGTCCTGACGTTACCATTGATGTAGTTCTGCGCTACATTCGTTTAAAAGGTGAGTTGCCGGAAAATACAGATACCTTTTATGTGGTAAATAGAACCGATAACCTTGTTGGCATTGTTCCTGTCACCCGTCTACTCACCGCAGATACCGACGAAAAAGTGTCTGATGTCATGGACGAAGAATCGGAAGCCATACCGGTGCACATGCCTGACGATGAAGTGGCTAGCCTATTTGAGCGTTACAACTGGCTTTCGGCACCGGTAGTTGATGAAAACAATCGTCTAGTAGGACGAATTACCATTGATGATGTAGTTGATATCATTCGTGAAGACGCTGAGCACTCTATGATGAGTATGGCCGGTCTCGATGATGATGAAGATACCTTTGCACCTGTTATGCAAAGTACTAAACGTCGGTCCGTATGGCTGGCCGTTAACCTTGTCACTGCGCTAATGGCTGCGATGGTAAGTGATTTATTCGAAGCCACGTTAAGTCAACTTGCCGTGTTAGCTATCTTAAATACCATAGTACCGAGCATGGGCGGCGTTGCTGGTAACCAAACCCTAACGCTAGTTATCCGCGGTATGGCGCTCGGACATGTTAATGCCAGTAACTCGCGCTGGCTTATTAGTAAAGAAATTTCTATTGGCTTTTTAAATGGTGCTATTTGGGCGGTGCTTATTGCCTCTGTCATCGCCCTCTGGAAGCGGGACTACATGCTGGGTGTCATTATTGCCTTTGCTATGATGGTAAACATGATTGCGGCGGCACTTGCGGGCGCAACCCTCCCCATGATCATGAAGCGTCTAAAAATAGACCCTGCGCTTGCCGGTAGCGTTATACTCACCACTATCACTGACGTGGTTGGTATTTTTGCTTTCTTAGGCACGGCGACCCTGTTTTTAATTTAAGTATATTGGCTCTACTAAAATTAAATAAGGTGTGATTTGTGTCTGCATCATTTTGCATGTGCGCTAAGGGCTTTTTAAACGCTAAGGGCTTCTTAAGCGCTAAGGGCTTTGGCGATATAACCATGAATATTAAGCTTGTACCCTACTCCCCAAACGGTTTGTACTAGCTGGCCACCATTTTTAATACTGTTAACTTTATCAAGTTTAGTGCGCAGTCTGTTGATATGGGTGTTTACTGTGTGTTCATAGCCTTCATGGTTATACCCCCACACCTCACTAAGTAGCTGATTGCGAGAAAAGACCTGATTAGGGTGGCGACAGAAATAATTCAACAAGGTAAATTCTCGTGCCGTTAGTGCTAGCACTTGCCCGTTTATTGTCACGCTGTGATACCTTTGGTCTACTTGAAGCGGGCCTATTTCAATGCGCTCGTCGCCACTATCAACAACTCTCGAACCATCTAAATTCGGCATACTTCTGCGCATGTGAGAGCGAATTCGCGCTGAAAACATCCGTTCATCGTAAGGTCCAGAAACATAATCATCTACCCCGGCTTCATAGTAGTTAGCTTCATCGACCCCTTCGTCTCTTTCACTTGGTGTGGTCACATCGCTTTCAACAGCAACAACCCAACTTTCAGAATTGCTATCAACTAAGCTCTTTATACGCTGTAAGCACGTAATGCATCGATGTGATTCGACAATAATGAGAGAATAGCGCTGCGCTTTTAGCAGTGACTCTGCTGATTGAAAGTTAGAGACTGCATCGTGTAGAAAGCTATGCTTACTTAAGCAATGCGATATATATTGTTGAAACTTATTTCCGCTGTAGATGATAAGGATCATATCTCGCTCCTATTTTGCCGATAAACAACAAGACCAGAGCGTTTAAGTTTTTATTTCACATAAACAACAATTTTCTATTGAAAAATTAGAACTAAAAATTTCTAACAAAATTGTTATTTATCGAGACAAATCTGTGTGCTTTTTGTGATATTTCCGTGATGAATTAAGCATTTTAGTGCCCTAAATTTTTATGCGAATTAAGTCATAAATAAGGACAACAAAATGAAATTCTCTAATCTTGCTAGCGCAACCCTACTGTCGCTCGCATCTATATCAGCAAGCCAAGCCGTTACTCTAGAGCTCGAAATTACTAATTTAACCCAAGCGCAAAGCTTTACCCCCCGCTTGGTTGTTGCACACGATGAAACCGTAGACGCTTTTGAAGTCGGCCAGCCAGCATCCTCGGCATTAGCCTGGCTTGCTGAAGCAGGTGTAATTGACGACGAGCAAAACGCAGACTCCAGCGGTGCAAACTTTGAAGCACTTTTAGGCCCTGTTGATACCGACAATGGCTCAAATACATGGCATCGTTTTGGTGGTCTTCTTGCGCCAAAAGCAACGCTTAGTTACGAATTCAATACTATGGACAAGCCTTACCTTTCACTCTTGTCTATGTTGATACCTACTAACGATGCTTTTGTTGGTATGGACAGCGTTGAAATTCCAACAGAACCGGGCACTTACACGTATTATCTCAATGCATACGACGCAGGTACTGAGTTAAACGATGAGCTAAATAGTGCTCGTACTGACGTCGTTGAAGCCGGTACAGGAAATGCGCTAGGGGGTTATGGTGTTCCTGGCGTTGCTGGCGGCGGTGCGCCTACTCGTATCGTTGACTTAGGTACGGGCGGCACAGGTGTGGGGGCACAGGTAGTTAATGGTGAAATAGAAGATGGTGAAGATGGTCCGGTACACATTCACCGTAATGCGCTTGGTGACACCGACAATGCTTCAGGTGCAAGTGATTTAGACTCAACTGTACACCGTTGGTTAAACCCCGTTGCACGTGTTGTTATAACTGTTCCTGCATCCTAAGGAGCCATTACAATGACTAATCCAATAGTAAAACTCAGTACGTTATTAATGCTATCCGCTCTTTTAGCGGCGTGCGGCGATGATGGTGATACAGGACCTCAGGGGCCAGCGGGTCCTCAGGGTGAAGCTGGAGTCGACGGTCAAGATGGTGCCGATGGTGACGACGGCCAAGACGGTTCGGACGGTCAAGACGGTATCAACGGTAATTCTGCAGTTTACACGGTTCAAATTACTAATTTGACCTATTCCCAACCCTTTGCACCTGCAGCTGTCATCTTGCATGAACCAGGCTTTTATTCTTTTGAAGAAGGCGCACCTGCCAGTATGGGCATTGAAATCATGGCTGAAGGCGGTGATCCGTCGATGGTAATCAGTGAAGCAACAGAATCTACTGACTTTTTAGATGCGCTAAGTTCAGAGGGAATACTGGGCCCACGCTCAATGGGTACAGAATTAACATTAGTCGTACCTGAGTTAGATGCGGACGACCTGCGCCTTACAGTTACGACCATGTTGGTTAATACCAACGATGCGTTTACTGGCTTAAATGCAGCTAACGTAAGTAACATGGCAGTGGGTGATGCGAAAACATTCATGACAGTGACCTGGGACGCCGGTACAGAGGCCAACACAGAAACAGCAGCAACTATGCCTGGCCCCGCCGCAGGAGCAGCAGGTGGTGGTGGAGAAGCCGCAGGTTATGACGTAGTAAGGGACGACCTCGCAGATGCAGTAAGGCTTCATCAAGGTGTGGTAACTAGCGCAAACGCGAATGACCCTAGCCGTGAAGGGTTGTCAACGTCTGTACTAACCGAAGCCCATCGCTTTGATTTTCCGACAAGTCGTATTGTGATAACGCGAACTCGTTAATAGATCTATAGCGAATCAGCGACTTTAGCGCCCTATTACCTATAAGTAATGGGGTGTTTTCGTATCTATCAGGACAAAAGTTTTGTAGTCAGAAACTTAATTGCGAGAGGTAATAGATAAGCTTCGAATTGAGAAGTAACACATTAGATAGGGTGAATAAAAAGATAATAGCTGGCTTTGCTTTAGCGAATAGCTTTGCAAAACCAGACTACGTCAATACACTGAAAGTTTTTAGAGAGCGGCCATGCATATGGCCCAGTTAGCTACTTAATTAGCTACTTAATAACCTTTAGGCTAGGCTTGCCCTTTTTAGGGGGAACAGGCGCATCTTGAACATCGCTAGAATCAGCGTCTTCCAGCGGCGTTGGCCCGCTCGGTTGAGACACATCTTCAGGTGTTTCAGTGCGCTCTTGCTGTGCGCGAGCTATGTCTTCTTCAGTAGCAAATACCGTACCTGCGCCGTTTTCCCTTGCGTAAATAGCCATTACCGCTTCACAAGGCATACTTAATCTTCTTGGTTGCCCAGAGAAGCGCGCTTGAAACGATAAGCCGTCTAAGTCGAGAGAGAAGTTAACACAAGCACTTGGCGACACGTTTAAAACGATTTGACCGTCTTTAACGAACTCCTGCGGCACTTCAACTAATTCATTAGTTGCATCAACCACAATGTACGGCGTTAAATCGTTATCAACAATCCACTCATAAAAAGCCCTAAGCAAATAGGGCTGGTTTGACGTCATAGATGTCATAGCGGATTGTGGATCTCACGCTCTTGGTCAGTCAAAGACGCTTTAAATGAGCTGCGCGAGAAAATGCGGTTCATATACGCGTTAATCTCTTTGCTGCCAGCGCCATTTAACTCAATACCTAGCGCAGGAAGACGCCATAGTAGCGGAGCAAGATAGCAATCAACTAAGCTGAATTCTTCACTCATGAAGTAAGGCATTTCACCAAACACAGGCGATAAAGAAAGAAGCGCTTCACGCAGTTCATTGCGCGCTGCTTCAACATCACCTTCGCCACGGAAGATACGGGCAGCAAGCGAGTACCAGTCTTGCTCAATGCGGTGCATCATAAGACGGCTTTGGCCACGTGATACAGGGTAAACCGGCATTAGTGGTGGATGAGGGAAACGCTCATCAAGGTATTCCATGATGATATGCGACTTGTAAAGTACAAGTTCGCGATCAACTAGAGTTGGAACAGTACCGTAAGGGTTAAGCTCCAACAGATCTTCAGACAGGTTGCTAGGATCTGTGTAGCTGATTTCAACACCCACACCTTTTTCTGCCAACACAATGCGCACCTGGTGGCTATAAATATCAATTGTGTCAGAGAACAACGTCATAATAGAACGTTTATTCGCGGCTACGGCCATTCAATTTCCTCCGTCGAGAAACAAGTTTACGCTTACAAACGGTAAGCTTATTACGTTAACTCGTGCTACCTGAACACTCTATACAAAAAGGTTTTCAGGTAGCACGAGTAAATACCAAAAAAGGGGGCGAGAAGCCCCCTTTTCATATTATACATAAATCTGTGCGATTAGTGCACTTCTCGCCAGTATTCTTTCTTCAGTAAGTAAACAAATACAAACAATACTGCGATAAAGATAAGTACCCACTTACCGATTTTGTGAGATTCAAGCTTAGAAGGCTCACCTGTGTACTCTAGGAAGTTCACGATATCGGCAACAGCTTGGTCGTATTCGTCAGGAGACATTGAGCCAGTACCATCTGACTTAATGCCTACATAACGCTTAACCATCTCACCATCAACCATTTGCTCTTCATAAGTACGCGTTGGCGTGCCTTGAAGTGGTTGAAGTACGTGTGGCATACCCACTTCTGGAAATACTGTGTTGTTCACACCAAACGGGCGGCTCTCGTCTACATAGAAAGAACGCAAGTAAGTGTAAATCCAGTCTTCACCACGAACACGAGCAACAAGCGTAAGATCTGGTGGAGCAGCGCCGAACCAGCCAGCAGCGGCTTCTTCAGGCATTGCACGAGTGATGTAGTCAGACACTTTTTCACCCGTGAACTGCAGGTACTCTTGACCTAGTTCGTCAGGAATACCCAAGTCTTGGAATGAACGCTGATAGCGCTGGTACTTCATCGAGTGACAGCCTAAGCAGTAGTTCATGAACAACTGTGCACCACGCTGTAAAGACGCCTTATCGGATAAGTCGATAGGCGCTTTATCAAGGTGTACGTTTCCACCTGCCGCAAGCGCTACGCCAGGTAGGAAGAAGGCTAAAAAGCACATCATTTTTTTCATTTGGAAATCCTCTCTGGCACAGGTTTAGTGTTTTCGTTTTTGCTGTACAAGAACAGTGCTACGAAGAAACCAAAGTACATTACAGTAGCGATTTGCGACGCAATGATTTTCCAGTTTTCTTGTGGGGTACCACCTAGGTAACCTAGGAAGATAAACACAATTGCAAACACGATAAGGTTTACTTTGTGCAGACCACAGCGATAGCGCCATGACTTAACGCGACCACGGTCTAACCAAGGCAGAGCGAACAGCGCAGCAATTGCACCGAACATAGCTAGTACACCGAACAACTTATCAGGTACCGCTTTTAGTACCGCGTAGAACGGCGTGAAGTACCACACTGGGAAGATATGCTCAGGTGTTTTCAACGGGTTAGCAATTTCAAAGTTAGGGTGCTCTAGGAATTTACCGCCCATTTCAGGGGCAAAGAACAACACATAAGTAAATAGCGCTAAGAATATACAGAATGCCACAAGATCTTTAAGTACGATGTGTGGGAAGAACGGCAATACGTCATCAGCAATGTCGTACTTGCTTGTGTAGTATTCATGGATTTCATATTTGGTCTTTTCAGACTCTGGCAGTGAACCTTTCTTGTGCTTAATCGCAATACCATCTGGGTTGTTAGAACCTACTTCGTGTAGCGCGATAATGTGAAGGAACACAAGAATAACGATAACTAAAGGCAACGCAATAACGTGCAATGCGAAGAAACGGTTAAGTGTTGCGCCAGAGATAACGTAGTCACCCTGTAGCCAGATAACCAAATCAGGACCAACAACAGGAATAGCACCAAATAGCGATACGATTACTTGTGCACCCCAGTAAGACATTTGTCCCCAAGGCAGTACATAACCCATAAATGCTTCAGCCATAAGTGCTAGGTAGATAAACATACCAAACACCCACAGAAGCTCACGAGGCTTTTGATAAGAACCGTAAATCATGCCGCGGAACATGTGTAGATATACCACAATAAAGAACGCTGATGCGCCAGTACTGTGCATGTAACGAATGATCCAACCGTAGTCGATCTCACGCATGATGTATTCAACAGAGGCAAACGCGCCTTCTGAAGATGGTACGAAATTCATGGTCAACCAAATACCAGTAACAATTTGGTTTACCAAGACAATAGTAGCTAGAAAACCGAACACATACCAAAAGTTCATGTTCTTTGGAGCGGGATATTGAAGAGCGTGCATATTCGCAACGCGCATCATTGGGATGCGTTCTTCAATCCAACCTAGGAAAGCATTCATATTACACGGCCTCCGCTTCTGAACCGATGATGATGTTATTATCATCAACGAATTGATATGGCGGTACAACTAGGTTTAATGGTGCCGGTACGTTTTGGAATACACGTCCTGCCATATCAAACTTAGAACCGTGGCATGGGCAGAAGAAACCATCTGGCACACCCTCAACCACTTCTTCGAAAGCGCCGTCTTTAAGGTGCTGTGGAGAGCAACCTAGGTGCGTACAGATACCCACTAGAATCAGGTATTCTTCTTTCATCGAACGGAAACGATTTTGAGCAAAAGTAGGTTGCTGCTCAGCTTCAGAGTTAGGATCTTTCAGCTTATCTTCGTGTGTGCCTAGTTCTTCAAGAATCTCAGGCGTACGACGTACAATCCATACAGGCTTGCTTCGCCACATTACACGTACTAATTGTCCAGGCTCAATCCCGCTGATATCTACTTCAACGTCAGCACCGGCTGCTTTCGCTTTGGCGCTTGGATTCCAGGACGCAATAAAAGGCACAGCAGCACCAACGACACCTACACCACCAACTACCGACGTGGCAACGGTCAAGAACCGACGACGAGTGTTGTTTTCTGGCTGGTTTTCATTGTGTGCAGACTCTGTTGCATCTACAGATACATTGCTCATCCACATTTCTCCAGGTTTGGATAATTATGATGTGTAACCCAAGCTTATACTGGTTTTATCACGCTTGCGTCATGCATCATATGGCTTGTCATGACAGCAACGTAACAGCAAAAATTTACTGGTTTACGAGGTCACGAAAGTTTTCAAAATTTTCGACCGCAAATGATAAAAGAAAAGCCCTTATAAACACAAGGTTTTACTGATATTTAAGCGATAATTTAATTCAAAAGGTGTGTTTAGGTTTAGTGAGAGAAAAGCCTAAAATCAAGGTTTTGAAGAATATTTGGCGATATAGCGCGCACAAATTAAACCTTTGTTATGAAATAAATGGCAAGATGAGCTTCAGCGCACTTTAGAATTCGACGCTCTTTGATGAATTATAGGCAATAAAAAACCCGGCATATGCCGGGTTTTTGCAATACAAAAAACGTAAAAATTAACGCTTTGAGAATTGTGGACGCTTACGCGCTTTGTGTAGACCAACTTTCTTACGTTCAACGCGACGTGCGTCACGAGTAACAAAGCCAGCTTTACGAAGTGCTGGGCGTAGTGCTTCATCGTAGTCCATAAGGGCACGAGTAAGACCGTGACGGATTGCACCCGCTTGACCGTTAGAACCACCACCTTTAACAGTGATGTATACGTCAAACTTTTCAGTCATTTCAACAAGTTCAAGTGGCTGACGAACAACCATGCACTCTGTTTCACGACCAAAGTACTCGTCAAGAGCGCGTTGGTTTACTTTAATGCTACCTGTGCCTGGACGTAGGAACACACGAGCAGTAGAACTTTTGCGGCGGCCTGTGCCGTAGTATTGAGTATCTGCCATGTTAATAGCTCCTTAAATGTCCAAAACTTGTGGTTGCTGTGCTGCGTGAGAGTGTTCTGCACCAGCGTAAACTTTCATTTTACGGAACATTGCGCGACCTAGAGGGCCTTTTGGCAACATGCCTTTAACTGCTTTTTCAAGAACCATTTCTGGCTTGTGAGCAATTAGTTTTTCAAAGTTTGTCTCTTTAAGACCACCTGGGTAACCAGAGTGCGCATAGTACATTTTGTCTTGCGCTTTACGGCCTGTTACCGCAACTTTCTCAGCATTGATTACGATGATGTAATCACCAGTGTCCACGTGAGGTGTGTACTCTGGCTTGTGCTTACCACGAAGGCGTAGTGCGATTTCAGAAGCCAAACGGCCTAGAGTTTTGTCTGTGGCGTCTACCACGTACCAGTCACGTTGTACCGTTTCTGGCTTAGCAACAAAAGTTTTCATTTTCAAATTCACCCGAATAATATCGTCGTTACTGATTTCTGAACACCAGAAATCACCTTAAAATCAACACAATGACCCCTTCGAGCCGGCTGATTCTTCCACCTTCCCAAAGGTGGGCGTAACTGGGCAGGGCGCGAATTATACAGGAATTGAAGCAAATGCGAACCCCTAAGAACAAAAAACATGGATAAAATTCCATCATCTGCCGATGACATAGAAACCGATTTGAGGTAACGTCAAAACGTTGTATTTGGAACCGTTGTAAAAACAAAATGAAAATGTCTCGCTTCGTAGCTTCAATGATGATGCTACATACGCTACTTATGGCCAGTGTAAATGCTGAGGAGTTAGTATACACACGTGCGTTTGCCGATGATGATTATGGAAGTTATCACGTAGCTGTACTCAATGCAGTGCTCGCAGCAACACCCGAATACGGTGATGTTGCTTTAATCCCTCACCCCCATCCTATGAGCCAGAGTCGTCAGCTTGTCACTTTGCTAAAAGGCGATGCGGATGTAATGTGGAGTGTCACCAACAGTAACCGAGAGCAGCGTCTTCTGCCCATTAAGTTACCACTGCTGAAAGGTTATTCAGGTTATCGCGTATTGGTGATTAACCCTTCTGAGCAGGCCAGTTTTGCCCAACATACCGGCGAAGCATTAAAGCAATCAACCATGGTTCAAGGCGCAGACTGGCCAGATTTAAATGTACTTAAAGCAAATGGCTATAACGTAAGTGGTGAAGATTGGAGCCTTTGGTTCCATTCTATGTACTCTATGGTAGATAAGGGGCTAGTTGACGCTTTCCCCAGAAATATCATTGAAGTACACCGCGATTTAGAACGCCACAAGGATAAACATGTCTCTTTAGAGCAGTTCCATCTATTAAAATATCCTAACTACGAGTACTTTTTTGTTAGCCCAGATAGCCCTGCCCTCGCGAATAGATTGAGATTAGGTCTTATCAGAATTCTAGACGATGGAGAACTCGAACGTATCTTCGATAGCTTCGAAGGGCACAGAAAAGCAGAAATGCTTGCCGATGCTGAAAGTAGAAAAATTCACGAACTCGGCAACCCAACAATACCTTATAAACTAGATTACGCGCGGTGGGATAAATACAAAGATTTAGCTATACGCGCCCTCGAAAAAGAGATGTAAGAGTAAAACACTAAGTACTTAAGGTTCTCTTAAGGTCTCTCGTATAGTGTTTTGGTTTGTTTTTTATCAATGAGTTTTTTATGCGTGTACTGCTTGTAGAGGACGATAGGCCGCTGTCTGACGCCCTTGCCCTTTCACTAAAGAATGCCAACTTCACGGTAGACTGTGTTTATTCAGGCGCAGATGCTCTTGCAACACTTAGAGCGGGCCAAAGTGACATTGTCATTCTTGACTTGGGTTTACCCGACACTGATGGCCTCGACGTACTAAAATCTATTCGAAAGAAAAACGCAACGCTTCCTGTGTTGATATTAACTGCACGGGATAAAACGCTAGACAAAATCTCTGGCTTAGATGCAGGCGCCGACGACTACTTACCTAAACCGTTTGAAATAGAAGAACTGTTAGCTAGGATTAGAGTACTTGAGCGTCGTCTGAGCACAGCATCTCACACCATTGTTAGTGTCAAGAATGTCAGCCTTGATACTGTCCATCATACGCTTACTATCGACAATCAAAACGTTCACTTACCTCGACGTGAACTCATGCTACTAAAAGCGCTTATTGAAAACGCAGGGCGCATACTGAGTAAAGATCAGCTGGAAAATAAACTTTATGAGTGGGGAGAGGAAGTGGCAAGCAACACGATAGAAGTACACGTGAGTAATTTGCGTAAGAAAATGCCTCCTGAGTTTATTAAGACTATTCGAGGCGTCGGTTATTGCATTTCAAAATCGGGGGAGTGAATTGTCTTCAATTCGCCGCTTTTTAATTCTTACACTGATCAGCGCGCTTGTTTTAGTGATATTTAGTGCAGCACTTAAAGGCTACCGCGCAACACTGGGTATATCGAATACCTTGTTAGACAACGAGTTAGTTGAGCTATCCCGCGCAATCTCATACGTAGATAGCGGCACCCGCACACAGCAACAGACACTTTTCTTCCAGGTATGGAATCAAGGTAAGCTGGCCAGCTCATCTACTGATGCGTTAAACACGCCATTAACCAGCTTCTCCGAGGGCTTTTCTGAAGTAAACGCACTGGGTACACGCTGGCGGGTACATACCCGGTTTAACCCGAATAATGATAGCTGGTATATGGTGGCTCAACCCGTAAGTAGTCGCTTTACTTTAACTGACTCGCTAACTGTAGCCGCCATCACCCCTTTTATAATGAGTGTGCCTATTCTTGCACTCATTCTCTTTTTTGGCATTACTTGGGGACTATCGCCGTTAAAACACCTATCAAAACTCCTTGCCAGCCGACAAGGTAATGATTTTTCTACCATTGCGTTATCCCGTGAGCCCAGTGAACTTAGCCCTGTTGTTACTACGTTAAACACCATGTTCACGCGACTGAATTCAGCGTTCGAACGAGAGCAGCAATTCGCATCCAATGCGGCGCATGAGCTTAGAACTCCGCTCAGCGTGATGAAAATAAACATTCACAATATAGCGAACGAGTTAGGTGAAAAAGGCCACGTGTTGGCTCCGCTCAAAGCAGACACTGACAGAATGATCCACGCGGTAAATCAATTCCTTTTGCTTACTCGCACCAGTCCAGAAACGTTTGCAGAACAGCGAGAACCTGTAAATGTGCATGTGGTCGCGCAAGAGGTGATTAGTGACTTATACGGCGCTATTGAAAATAAAAACCAAGAGATAGCACTGGAAGGAGAAGAAGCTTGGTTGCTAAGTTCTCAATTTGTCCTTTACACCTTGCTTCAGAACTTAGTGAGCAATGCGAGTAAATACTCTCCTAGCGGTGCACAAATAATAATTAAGATCGAACGACGGAAAGACGAGTTTATTTTAAGCGTCTGCGATTCTGGGCCAGGCATCCCTGCTGACCAGCGCGCTGTCGTGCTAAACCGATTCAAAAGAGCATCTAACAGCTCCCCTCATTCGGGAAGCGGTTTGGGGCTAGCCATTGTAGAACAAATCGTTGTTTTACACGGGGCTGAGCTCTCTTTACATGAAAGCTCGCTCGGGGGATTAGAAGTTAGGGTGGTATTTTCCAATGACTACATACTCTAAGATTTCTTTATTCTGCTTTTCAGCCCTTTGTGCTTTTTATACGCCCCTTGCGTTCGCCTTACCTGAAGTGGTGGTGGAAATTAAAGAGCACTTATTCTTTCCTCAGGAAGTGATTGTGCCCGCAGGGCAAAAAGTAAAGCTAACCTTTATCAATTTCGATGATACTCCCGAAGAAATAGATAGCTTCTCTTTGAACAGAGAAAAAGTGATATTTGCGAAAAGCCGAGGGACCATCTTTATTGGCCCATTAAAAGCCGGTGAGTATCCTTTTTTTGGCGAGTTTCATCCTAATAGCGCAGTAGGAAAGGTAGTAGTTAAAAGCAAAGAGGACACGCTGGATGCTAATTAATACTGTCGTTCTCTTCTTGCGTGACACCTTGCCCATATTCCTGCTCATTAGTGTATTGCTGGCGCTGCCGCGTGTGTCTACGCTTGCCGTTGCGTGGCGGGTGTTGCTGCTGGTATTGCTCGCTGTATTTACCTACCCCCAACTAGGACTGGTATCGCAGCTATCAGAAGGTGCCGGATTTGAGAATCTCAAATCAATACTGTTTTTTATTGCGTGGTTGGGTATGTGCCTTGTTGTACTTTTGCCGTCACGTATCTCAAATAGGTTCAGTCTAGGCCTCACCCTGCTAGTAATAGGTATTGGCTTACCCAATTCGCTGCACTTTTTAGTTTATTTTGTTTCCGAGTTATCACGTAATAGTGATAGTACGTTATTACTCTTGGGCACTATCATTGGTCTGGGTATAAGTATTAGCATCGCGATTCTACTTAATATTTTGCTCACCCATTTTGTTAGCAAGCGAGCAACATACTTTTTTGCAACCACGTTTGTGGCAGCTCAAACCGCTAATATCGCATTACTATTGGAACAAACTGACACCTTCCCATCGCCAAGGCAGCTATGGGATAGCAGCACAATAATTAGCGACAATAGCGAATATGGTCATCTTCTGAATTCTCTCGTTGGCTATGAGGCTACGCCCTCGATGAGCTATTTATTGGTGTTTTTCTTCGCACTTATAGTGCCTAATTTAATCGCTTTCTTTTCTTCAAAAAAGAGATTCTCTGATGAAATTCAGGAGGTCGCACAGTGAGACGTTTTCTCCTTACTGCTATCGCATTATGCGCCGTGTTTTCAAGTAACGGTTATGCAGATAATTTTACCGTAGATAAGGTTTATCACCCTTATGTATTACCCTTTGAACGTGAGTTCGAGTGGCGACTTACCTCAAGACAAAATGACGATGGCAATGTTTTAATGCAGCGCTTCTCATTCGGCCATGCGCTTTCAGAGTTTATGATCCTAGAAACATACCTTGTCGGTGCGCGGGATGAAAATGAAGATTTTGGCTTAGAAAGCTACGAAGTAGAGTTACGCTGGATGATGACTGAACAAGGGCGATACTGGGCTGACTGGGCAACGCTGTTTGAGCTGGAAAAGCAGCACAATACCGATGACTGGGAAGTTAAAGCGGGGATATTAACAGAAAAAGAATTTGGCCAATTCAGTTTAACAACTAACGTTAGCTTGGTGTACGAGTGGGGTCAAACTATTGAGAATGAATGGGAAAGCGAATTTAAAGCCAAGTTTAGGTATCGCTGGATCCCTGAAGTACAACCTGGATTGGAAATGTATGTAGCAGAGGACTTTATCGGGGTTGGTCCAGCATTCATGGGTATAAAACGCTTTGACCGACAGCAGCAATTAAAATGGGAACTGGGCTTTATTGCCGGACTAAATGGTGACAGTAAAGATCACACACTCCGCATGTCGTTGGAATACGAATTTTAATGCAAATTGGTACTTTAGCGCCTAACTTAAGCTTTCCTTAAGGTTCGACATTTAAAGTGCACGTCATTCGATGATTTATCAAATATTCTTATGCACCAGTTTGACGTCAGTGTTGTTTTACCTGCTAAAAATGAAGCCAAAAACCTTTCTTCTTTGTTGCGAGAAATTTCAGAGGTGGTCCCAAATACAACAACAGAAATTATTGTTGTTGACGACGGTAGCAGCGACGACTCCCTATCCTTGCTGCATAACCTTTTAAGCACCTTGCCGGTAAGTTGTCGTGTTATCGTCCATCCTATGAGCTGCGGTCAAAGCACTTCGGTTTTTCACGGCGTTTTACAGGCAAAAGGAAAGTGGATCATCACCCTTGATGCTGATGGGCAAAACGATCCTGCTGATATACCGCTACTTATTCGCGCAGCTAAAGAGACTAAAGCTGCGCACTTCTGCGTTATTGGACATCGTAAGAAGCGAAAAGATACCCCATGGAAACGGTTTCAGTCTAAAGTTGCCAATCGTGTTCGCCAATGGATCCTACAAGACGACACACCAGACACGGGCTGTGGCTTGAAGCTCCTCCCAAGAAGCACCTTTTTACTTTTACCTTACTTCGACCATATGCACCGATATATTCCCGCTTTAACTAAAAGGCTTGGGGGAGAAGTGGTATGTGTATCGGTCAATCATCGCGGGCGTTTAGAAGGTAAATCAAATTACACAGCGTGGAATCGTGGCTGGGCAGGGATCATCGATATGCTTGGCGTTAGATGGCTAATGTACAGAAATAAGCTTAATCACATTGCCAGTGGAATTGGTCATGAAGACTAATATTCGCCGCTTTAAAAGCTTCACCCAGTTTTTCATCGGAGCAGCAAGCATCGCGCTTATCTTCTATGTGTCGCTTGAGGTCACTGGTGAAGTATGGAAGCACGGTGATGATACAGATTGGTTGAATGCCTATATTTCAAATTTAAATTGGCAATCGCTGTGCATGATATTAAGTGGTTGTGTTGTACTTTTAACCATGGGTTTTCCCCGTCAGGCTGTCAGTTTTTTTTGCGGAGTGGGCTTTGGCGCATTGCAGGGAGGATTAATCGCCTTGTTGCTAACGGTATTGTCTGCATGCATAGCCTACGCATTAGCAAATGGCCCTCTGCGCTCACTCGTCGTCCGTCTTTTAGGTTCAAAATTAAAACCTGTTGAAAACAAACTAGCCACGCGAAGTTTTCGCAATGTGTTAATTGTTCGTTTATTCCCTGTAGGCTCAAACTTAATCACAAACGCCGTCGCAGGTGTGCTAAGCGTTCCGTTTGTCCCTTTTATTCTGGCAAGTGCAATCGGCTTTGCGCCTCAAACTTTTTTGTTTACCTTGCTTGGAAGCGGTTCTCGATTTGTCAGCTCCCTCGAACAGCCTTTACAAATTGGTGGCTTAATCATTAGCCTTCTTCTACTTCTATCCTTATCAGGCATTGCTCGTGGGAGTGAGCCGTCGTGAGGCTTGTGCTTAATTCAAATAGCCATGCATCTGCCCTGTTCTTTTTTGCCTGTGCTCTGATATTTATTGGTCTGGGTTTCAGAGATGCTTGGCCACCAGATGAGCCTCGATTCGCCTTGGTCGCAAAGGAGATGGTGGACAGCGGACAGTGGCTTGTGCCCATGCGCGGTGGCGAAATTTATCCGGACAAGCCCCCTGTGTTTATGTGGTGTATTGCCTTCTTTTACCTTCTAACGGGTAGCCTGAAGGTGGCTATGCTCCTACCTAACGCTATCGCAAGCCTTGTCACATTGGGGTTAACCTACAAGCTATCGCTAAGACTTGCCAGTGAAAAAGCGGCAATGTTGAGTATGCTCGTACTTCTACTGAGCCCTCAGTTTCTTATTCAAGCCAAATTTGCTCAAATAGATGCCCTTGTCGCCTGCTTTATCTGGATTGGCGTCTACGGGTTCATTCAGCACTTTTACGTGCGTGTTAGTTGGCGATGGTACTTTGCAGCATGGTTCTTTATGGGGCTTGGCATCATAACGAAAGGCGTTGGCTTTTTACCTATTCTTTTGTTTATTCCCATTGCGTTTTTCGCATTTACTAGCGGCTTACATCGCGGCCAGTGGTCACTACGTATGTTGTTTGGCCCCTTAATCATGCTATCGGTTGTGGCGATGTGGCTTGCACCTCTGCTTTATCTTGGCTTGATAAAACAAGAGCCTCAAATTCAACAATACTTGTCGAACATTTTATTTAAACAAACGGCTGAGCGTTATGCCAATGCCTGGCACCACATAGAGCCCTGGTATTACTATATTGTTGAAGTTATTCCTGTATTTTGGATAACTCCAATTGCCATACTTGTATCAAAAGCTAAGTCGTTAAAAAATGTACTTACTCACAACCCCGCTTACTCATCCTTGTTGATATGGGTAATATTGGTTGTCATTTTCTTTAGTATCAGCCCAGGTAAACGTGGTGTTTATGTGCTACCGGCACTGCCTGCGTTGAGTATGCTTGCAGGTCTGGTACTTGCGAATTCGACTGTATCAAGAGGATTGATGCTTTTTGCGCGCGCAGTTACTTCGTTAATCTCTGCCGTTTTATTGATTGCTGGCTTAGCACTGCTTTTTCACGAGCCCACCGCTGTTAAGCTTATGACGCGCTTTGACAGCGACAGCGAAACCCTTGTTCGTTTAAGCATTGTATTACTTGTACTCGGTTTCGCTGGGCTTTGTACTCATATTGTCTACTATGTTTACAATAAAAAGCGCAACGCAGGGGATGGAGAATTACTCGCCCGCCAATTACTGGCATGGCTTTTCATTTTAACTGTAATTCCTTCCACATTCGGTGCATGGCTGCTAAACGACTACCGTACTCCCCGTATAGTCCTTCAAAATGCAGAAAGCCAAATAAGTAATATGTTGACGAAGGATTCAACTGCCTTCGAGGTAGGGATAGTCAGCTTTAAAGAACAGTATTTGCTTTATTCACCCTTTGAAATGGCTCATTTTGGTTACCATACTCCGAAAGAAGTAGAAAACGGTACAGCGTGGGCTTGGTTGACCGATACTTCCGAGCCTTCCCGCGAGCAGACAAAGATTTCAGGCCAGCGGGTTAGACCTCCAATACGTCAACGCTTTCTGTTAGTTCCAAGTGACTACAAATTTCAGTGTGTAGACTTATCACAAGCCACTTCACTGGGCGTAGCCCACCGTGACGAATGGTTATTGCTTCCTGCCACTGCTGCGAACGCTACCTGTGATTTACCGGCTAACGGCCCAGTTTTTAATAGCTATGACGGCTCAAGCGATTAATTAGCTTGGGCGTTCTTAACATTTTGGACTGACATTTGTAAAAGTTTTTCCCACTTAAGGTTCTCTTAAGGTCTCGCGTAAATACTCATAACATCGCAAAACCAATGAGCATGTTTATGAGTCACGTTTTAGCTTCAGTTCCAACCCAGGTTGCGAGTCAGCAACCTGCGATTGTCTCAAAGGAAAAGCCCGCTTTAACCTTTATCGCGGCAAAACATGGACATAATGCCCGCCGCCGTATTGAAGCGTTTATAGCGAGTGGTTTTAAAGCTCGCTACAACGCACGAGTGACTTCCTTTATGCCTATGCTGTTTGCTCTTGACGCTAAGGGAGTTAAAGCCGCCGCAGGCGCAAGATTTGCCGCCTATGATGGTCAGAATAATTCTCTTTTTATAGAGCAATACCTTAACACTTCGGTAGAAACTGCCCTCACCTTACAAGGGATAACCGTAAACAGAGCGCATATTGCTGAAGTTGGTAACCTTTTTAGCAGTGCATCGCGCTATACCCTCCCCTTGTTATTTGCCCTGTTCTTCGTTTTAAAACGATGTGGTAGCAAATATCTGGTTTTCAGTGCGACCTCACAGCTCACCTCTTTACTCATGGGCGCGGGTATTCAACTCCTCCCCCTTGTTAAAGCCGATGCGTCAAAACTTAAAGGGAATAGCGATGACTGGGGCACCTATTATGACACCGCTCCTCAGGTTACTGCCCTGTCGCTACATCACGTAACCCAACACATAATTGGCTGCCCTGAACTTAATGCTCATTACCAACGTGCAATTGAGCTTATTTCCGCAAATGTGGATGCGTTAACGCAAAATATCTGCACAAAAAAGGAAACAGCGTATGTTGCTTAATCAGTATATAAACGGGCACGACGATGACGTTGCGCTGAAATGCAAAGACGGTTCAATGACTTACCGCGCCCTTTTGAGCGCCGTCGAGAGCCTCGCAAGCTGGGTAACAAACCACAATGCCGAGAGGGTGGGCATTGCCTTTGAAAATAGCTTTGCATGGGTGATTGCTGATTTAGCCTGCCAACAGGCTAACGTCTGCTGTGTCCCCGTTCCGCTATTTTTTACCGCTTCCCAACAAGAACATGTATTAAATGAGAGCCAGTGTCACTTTTTATTGACCAATCGCGGTGGTGAACTAAGTGAATGGAGTGAGTCACCGACTGTTATTGATAATGAACACGACATTGTCGCTCATCCACTCAAACATGACTCTCGTGTATACACACCTGTAGGTACTAATAAAATAACCTTTACTTCTGGCTCTACGGGCTCACCGAAAGGCGTGTGCCTGTCAACTGAATCTCAATGGAAAGTTGCCCATTCTATTGAGCGCGCTGTTCAACCAGAAATAGTGAACCACCTGTGTTTACTGCCATTGCCTACCCTACTTGAAAATATTGCAGGAGTTTACGCCCCTCTGTACCACGGCGGCACGGTTTATTTAGCCACAGCATCTGAGCGCGGATTTCAAGGAAGCAAACTCGTCAATCCAAACGCACTGCTGTCACTGATAGACCGCGTTCAACCATCGTCTGTGATTTTGGTGCCCGACTTGCTAATGGTGCTAGTACAGGCATGTAATCAGGGCTGGACACCACCTTCATCACTAATATTCATTGCTGTAGGCGGTGCACATGTAGCGCCCACTTTGCTGGCGCAAGCTCAAGCGAAGGGACTACCAGTATTTGAAGGTTATGGCTTATCTGAAGCGGTATCAGTATCAACATTGAACACGCCCAATTGCAATACGATGGGCAGTGCCGGAAAAACGCTTGGTCATAATCAACTGCACATCGAAGAGGGTGAAATTGTAGTTACAGGCAACCACTTTCTGGGCTATCTGAATCAACCTTCCTCATTTTATCCGACCCAGGTCAGAACCGGCGATTTAGGCTTTTTTTCTGACAACACACTTACGCTGAATGGGCGTATAAAAAACATAATGGTGAACAGCTTTGGCAGAAATGTATCGCCAGAGTGGATTGAATCTTTACTACTGGGAACAGGACTGTTTAGGCAGGCTTTGGTGTATTGCGAAGCTAAACCCTACTGTGTCGCGCTCCTCGTACCCGCTTCCAATACTATTTCTAATACACAGATTCAAAGCACCGTGGCGCTTATCAATAAGCAGTTACCTGACTATGCGCAAGTTGTTAATTTCGCCACCATCGGTCTTTGTACGCCAGAAAACCAACTGCTTACCCCAACGGGAAAACTGAAACGTGACGCAATAATTGCCCGCTACGCGACTGACTTAGACATGCTCTACCAGGGCCAAGACCAACACCAGTACAGCGTTCAGAGTACAACAGCATTTTCTTCTCAATTTGTTATCAAGGAATAATTTATGAATTTCTATCAGCAACTTCAAAGCAACACCGAACATGCCAGACAGTCATTCTTACAGGCGCCGATTATACAACGCTGCTTTAACGGTGATTTTAACCTAAACGACTATATTGCCTTTCTTCAACAGGCTTATCATCACGTTAAGTTTACTGTTCCCCTGCTTATGGCTACAGGTGCCAAACTCAACGAAGATAAGGAATGGCTAAGAGAAGCAATTGGTGAATACATTGAAGAAGAAATGGGTCACCAAGAGTGGATCCTTAACGACCTTGCAGCCTGTGGCGTTGATAAAGAACAGGCGAGGATAAGTCAGCCTGCACCCGCCACCGAATTAATGGTTGCCTATGCTTTTGATGCAATAGCACGCAAAAGCCCACTGTATTTCTTCGGCATGGTATTCGTTTTAGAGGGCACAAGTATTGCGCTTGCCGACGCGGCTGCAAAACAAATCAAAGACAAGTTATCTCTGCCTAAATCAGCGTTTAAATACCTTACCTCTCACGGTGCGCTAGACCAAGAGCACATTGTTTTCTTTGAAGGGCTTATGAACAAAATTACTGACCCCAAAGAGCAGCAAATGATCATTCACAGCGCGAACATGTTTTATCGCTTATACGGAGATATCTTTCGCGAATTAACACCTGAACACGGCCTGGAACAGGTTGCTTAATTCAAGGGTTTACCTCTGGTGCTTATCCCCCGAGGTAAATTGATAACACGTTAAGGTAAATACAATGAATATTCAGTGGCGTAATCAAGTGGTACTTCTTACAGGTGCAACTGGCGGTATTGGTCAAGCAATAGCCAAGGCGCTTGATGAAAAAGGCGCGCACATTATCCTAACTGGCAGAAGTAAGGCGAAGCTTGAACAGCTGCAACAAAATTTAACCCTTCATCATACTGCCATTGTGGCTGACATTACGTCAGATGAAGGCAGAGATAGAGTAGTAAGTGCCTGCCAACGACTTCCTTTAAGTATTCTGGTTAACAATGCTGGCATTACCTATGTGGGCGAGTTTGAGGGCACCCCTATCGAGTCAATTGTGTCGACAAATATGCTGGCTCCGATGCTACTAACTCAACGCCTACTGCCGATACTCGAACGTAGACCGTCTGCGCACGTCGTGAATGTAGGCTCAGCTTTTGGAAGCATAGGTTTTGCTGCGCACGGAACCTACTGCGCAACTAAATTCGCTTTGAAAGGCTGGACGGAAGCGATGCACAGAGAATTCAGCGATAGCAAAATTAAATTTCACTATCTAGCGCCACGCGCAACACGTACCGACATTAATGACGATCGCGCTAATGCGCTAAATGAGGCATTGGGCAACCAGACAGACGAGCCTGATGCAGTAGCACAAGCATTCATTAAACAGTTAGAAAACAATTTGCCAAGGGTCGCGCTAGGACGTGCTGAACGCTTTTTTGCCAAGCTTAACGCGCTAGTTCCCAGTGTTGTTGACAATGCGTTGGCAAAGAAACTTCCAACAATTAAACGCTATGCCTTTCAAAAAACGCAATCACAAGACAAACAGACCAGCGCTCAAAACGATACCCGCCTGGGTAACAAACTGGTTTAACACGAGGACATTATTATGAAGAAATTAACCACGCTTAGCACCACGGTAATTCTGGGACTCGGTCTGGCATTAAGTTACACTGCTATGGCTCAAGCTAACGAAGTCACAGAAAGTACAGCGCCGACATCAGCCTTAAGCGAAACAGCTACCAGCCCTTTAAAGACACTTCAGCATCAATGGGCATATATTAACTATGAACTTGATGATGCAGAAAAGGAAAAAGCATTCGTCGCCCTTATTAATACCGCTAAATCTTTCGTAAAGGCAGAACCCAATAACCCTGAGTTATTGATTTGGCAAGGCATAATTCAATCCAGTACAGCTGGTGCCAAGGGGGGACTTGGTGCTCTGGACTACGCAAAGGATGCTCGTAAGAGTTTCGAACATGCAATGCGACTAGATGAAAATGCACTCTCGGGCTCAGCGATGACCAGTCTAGGCGTGCTGTACCATAAGCTTCCGGGTTGGCCTATTAGCTTTGGTAACGACAAAAAAGCTGAGAAATTGCTGAAGCATGCACTTGAAATAAACCCTGACGGGATAGACCCCAACTATTTCTACGCCGAGTACTTGTTCGATAATGGAAAATACGAGCAAGCGCTCAAGTTTGCCAAGAAAGCGCTCGACGCCCCAGCGCGCGCTGCTCGGCCTATTGCAGATTCAGGTCGCAAAAGAGAGATCGCTTTATTAGAAGCGAAAATAGCGAGAAAAAGTTAGTCACTCCAAAGGTATACAGGGAAAGGCAATGCTCTTATTGCCTTTCCATTTTCAACAAGTATTAGATTTTCGCTACAAATACCGTTAGATTAGCCGCCGATTCAACGATAATTCATAAAATTACTAACAATTTCGTCGAGTTATCTCGTTTATTCCTAACTACCTCTATCTTATAAAGGCGACTTTTCATGCAGAAAAAGAATTTCTTCTCTCCTTTTCTATTCATCCTTATTACTACTCTGTCGGTATCTACGGTTCATGCAAGCACCCCTGATTTACTGCCGTTGCAACATGCATGGGCAAAGACGAACTATGAGCTTGAAGGTGAAGCCCAGTTAGAAGCATTTTCTGAACTGATATCGCAGGCGAAAGTGTTAGTCGAGCAATCAGAAAATAGCGCTGAAGCTCTGACCTGGCTAGCTATCTCTCAATCAAGTACTGCAAGTGCGAAAGGCGGTTTAGGTGCCCTGGACTTTGCTGAAAGTGCGAAGGAAAACTTAGAACGTGCCATTGAAAAAGAGGAAGCGGTATTAGAGGGGACGGCACTCACTGTATTAGCGGCACTTTATCATAAAGTACCAGGCTGGCCTGTCAGCTTCGGTAGTGACAAGAAAGCTGAAAAATTGTTTAAGCGCGCTCTTGAAGTGAGTCCACATGGTATGGACCAGAACTTCTTTTATGCCGAGTATCTTTTTGACGAAGGTGAATATGAAAAGGCCCAGACTTTTTTAAGTCGTGCCAAAAACGCGCCTGAAAAAGCTAATCGCCCACTAGCAGATAAAAAGCGTAGAGAAGAAATCGCTGCCCTTCAAGCAAGATTAGATACCAAAGCTTAGGATACAAAGCAGCTTGATAAGAAAAGGTGGATGTTGCGAGCAACTTTCCACCTTATTAAATCATGTCTTCAAGGCAAATGACCGCGCTGCTCACCCCCCTCTTCGAGTAACGATACGGCGTTATAATGTATGGTTCATTCTTTATAGGCTGCATTTATCTGTATGTATAAATTGTAAACAGTGTTCATCTGATATCAGCACTCCTATTATGAAAGAAAAAAGGAGTGGCCCAATGCCTAAAATCCCGCGTTCCTCAGACAACGACTATACCCATGACATGAGCCGAACACGCCGCGAATTTATTGCGCGCGAGACCGGCACTCAGCTAAACCACTTAGGACACTATTCTATTCCGCCCGAAACCTTGTCGGGAAACATAGAAAACTTCGCAGGCGTTGCACAGGTTCCTATCGGCTTTGCAGGCCCGATGCTAGTGAACGGCGAACACGCCAAAGGCAAGTTCTACGTTCCAATGGCCACAACAGAGGGCACCTTGACAGCCAGTTATAGCAGGGGCATGCGCTTAACAAGAGAAGCAGGCGGTATAACGACCACCGTTATTGACGACGCTATGCAGCGAGCGCCCATGTTTGCGTTTTCCGATGCACGTGAAGCACTCGCATTTGGCAGGTGGGTCGAACAGAACTTTGACGCCATAAAGCTCGCCTGTGATGACACCACCAGCGTGGGAAAACTTAGAGATATCGAACAATATGCTGCCTCTAAACTTCGTTGGCTTAGGTTCAACTTTACCTGCGGTGATGCAGCTGGGCAAAACATGGTAAGTAAAGCCACTAAAGCGGGTTGTGAGTGGATACAAGCGAACTACCCACGTCCTATCGAGCACTTTGTACTAGCCGCTAATCTTGATACCGATAAAAAGCACTCTCACTTAAACTCGCTGCATACCCGCGGAAAGCGCGTTGTAGCAGAAATCACCCTGCCAAAACAACTTATGACGGAGATTATGCATTGCCCGCCAGAGGCTTTGTTTAAACAGCGCCAATATTCAAATATGGGCGCATTGATGGCAGGTAGTGTTAACAATGGTGCGCATTTCGCTAACGGCATTACCGCCATGTTCATCGCTTGCGGGCAAGATGTCGCAAATGTAGCTGAGTCGTCGGCGGGGTTTACCTACGCTGAAATTATGCCAAATGGTGACTATTACTTCTCTGTTACTATTCCATCGCTCATCGTTGCTACCTATGGAGGTGGAACAGGTCTGGCTACACAAAATGAATGTTTAAGCGTACTTGGCTGCACAGAAAGAGGTAGCGTTAACAAGTTTGCGGAAATTGTTGCCGCGACAGTGCTATGTGGCGATCTGTCTCTGGGTTCTGCTGTTGTAGCGGATGAATGGGTAAGCAGTCATGAGCGACTAGGTAGAAACCGTTAAAGGCGCTAAACAGCAGGAATATTGGGGCGCGTAACAACAAAGTACGCGCCTATTCCCATAAATAGACCTATGCCTATGTAAGCTGGAATAGGCATTGATGCAAACAGGCAAACCAAAGTAAAGCTCACCAACATACTGCAGCACGCTATGCATTTCACTTTTTTCGAAATTGCTCCATGCTTGCGCCATGCAATTAGACTGGGGCCATATTTAGGGTGTTGAAGTAACCAGTTTTCAAGGCGCGGTGAAGATTGAGTAAAACAAAAAAGCGCACCTATCAAAAATACCGTGGTCGGCATAACAGGTAAAAACGCGCCTATAATGCCAAGAAGCGTTAAAAACAGCCCCAGTGTAGAATACAGTATTTTTTTCATAAAACGGTTACGCCCAATTCAGTCCAACTCCTTGGTAAGTGTCATGACTTAACACCAGCGACACACCCTTCCAATATGCCAAATTTATATTCAGATATTAGATAAAGTGGATCTACATTGCTTTGTCGTAAATCAAACCTACTCTATAACCATACGCCAAATTAATGAAGTTTCCATCTACATTGGTCTAATTTACTTTGATGCGAATTAACACCTATCCATCTACGTTGCTGCACACCATAACTCTCGCTTACTGATATTGATTACAACACGACAAATGGCATACAAATATAGATGAACGATAATAAAAACTGTTATCATTTACACTAAAATATTGGCTTTTCATCACGCTCCTTTTATCACACAACACTTGGATTTTTTTGCAATGAAATATTTAGCCGCGTTAATAGCTGCTTCGTTGACCTCCCCTGCTTTATCACAAGACATTGAAATCTCTTCGGATACACGTGAAATATCACCCGCGAAATCCGACCAAGTAGAGCGTGTGGTAGTGACTAGTAGAGCTATCAATCTATATCGCAATGGTAACTCATCTACAGGTAAGTTAAGTGTTGACCCACTTAATTCGACCCAACAAATCACTACAATCAACGAAAGCTTGATACGCGATCAGGGTGCGCGCAATGCAAAAGATATTTATCGTAACATTGCTGGTGTTAGCCAATTTAGCTATGCCGGTGTAACCGCCAGGGGTTTCAGACAAGAGGAAATCTTCTTCGATGGCTTACGCGGAGACCCTTATGTAGGTTTTAACGTACCTCAACTATTTAATATCGAGCGCGTAGACTTTTTAAAGGGCCCTGCCGGAATGCTCTATGGGCCGGGAGCGCCAGGTGGCTTGTTCAACTACGTCACAAAAAAACCTACGTCAGAATTCGACGCCAACGCTAGAATAATTGCTGGTTCACATGCTCGCTTTGGAGGCTCAGCAGAAATAAATGGGGCAATTAATGACGACCAAAACGCCCGTGCAGGTGTTTTTTATGAGCAGCAAGATACTTATCGAGACAACAGCGACAGTGAAGTATTTATCTTCGATTCTGGCTATACATACGACCTTCAAGGCCACCTACTAACGCTTCAGTACACTCATTACTCACAGGATTTGGGCGCTAATCGACTGCGCGGAGTGCCCGTCGACGACAGCGGTAACTTTCTCACAAATCCAGACTGGAATCATAATGAAGCCAGTGACTTCCTAAATTTGCGCTCTGACTCTGTTCAGCTCTCTCTAGAAGGACAGCTTAACGATGCAGTAAGCTACAATACACGTTTGCGCTATATAGATAATGAACAAGAGCAGAACTACCATGAGCCACGTGCTCTTATTGATAGCGATGGAGATGGGAACATAGACCTTGTCGGCCGTGAATTTAGAGATCAGTTACGCGAACAAGAGCAACTTAGCTTTGGCGCCAACTTTGTATATTCAGGTGAGTGGTTGGGTGCAGACCATAGAACGGCGTTCGGCATTGACCTTTATAAAGGAAAAGAGGACGCGCTTTTAGGTGCTGCGGCATTTCAGCAGGATTTCGTTCTTCGTTATCTAAGCGGAACTTCACTTGAATCAGATATCATTCCACTAACGCTTACTAACCCTAACTACGGTATAACGCAGTCTGAAAACTACAATGTACAATTCAGACCATTGAGCACAACCGAGCAAACGCGAAACGGTGCCTATGTACTGAATGAACTTGCTTGGGAGCAGTTTACCTTTGTTGCTGGTTTGCGCTACGACCAGTTTGAAGATGAAACGTCTAGTGCCATTTTCGACGATTCAAACGTAAGCTTCAGGGTTGGGGGTATTTATAAAATTAGCGCTAATATTTCACTTTATGGTCAATGGGCAGATTCATACGAACCACAGTCGGTAAGTAATCAGCAAGTTCAGGCAGGTGGACCGTTTGAACCAACTACCGGAGATATTATTGAAGGTGGTGTGAATGCAGAGCTGTTCGATGAAACCACCTTACTGCGACTGGCCGTGTATCAAATCACTAGGCAAAACCTCCTTCAGTCTACCGGCGAAGACCCTGAAGGCGACGGCATTGATAATGTCGCGCCCGTGGGTGAGGTGACCAGTGACGGATTCGAAGTTGAGGTTATCACTGACATAACGCCAAATTGGATCTTGAGCGTAGCTTATGGCTACAACGACGCAAGAATCACCGCAGATAATGGCGGTGGCGGTATTAGAAATAGTGTCGGCGACCGCTTCGCTAATGCGCCTCAGGATCAATTTGGTTTCTGGACGCGTTACCAAATACCTGAGTGGGATCTTGCCTTTGCCTTTGGTGGAAACTATGTTGACGACCAACTGAGCCTGTCTGGTCAGAACGTGAAGTCATATTTCATTGCAGATGCGTCGATAACTTGGGAAGTAGACAACTACAGCGTACTATTTAGAATAGATAACCTATTTGATAAAGAGTATGCCGAATCAGGCTTTATTGAGCGCACAGGTCACTTCCCCGGAAACCCAAGAAACGGTTTTGTAGAATTCACCTACAAATGGTAAACACTGCGTTTTTTACTATGTTCCCTGCACCATGCAGGGCTTGTCTTTTACCTTACACAAGTATTTCATGACTAACGATAAAACCGCGCAAAGAAAGTACCTAAAGAAGTTATACAACTTGCACGCGTGGGTAGGTTTTCAGCTCTCACTCGTGCTTTTTATTATTGTTGCAACGGGCACTATTGCTACGGTATCCAATGAAATTGATTGGCTAGTGTTTGAGGAAATGCGCACGTTTAATACGCCTCCTAGCGATCTAAACAACGCCGATGATGAAATTGTTAAGTGGAACAGTATCTATGAGGCTACGCTTAACTTTGCAGAACAAGCAAAGATAAAATCCATCTCGACCATGGGTCATGAAAATTTCACTTACCGTGTCAGAGCAGAATTCCCCGATGGTCATGACCGCTTTCTCCACGTGGATCAGTACACCTATGAAGTGACAGGCGATATTCCTATTTTAACGATTCAGCGGTTCTTCCGAGACTTTCACCGCTATCTGTTTATGCCTAATTATCTTGGCTTACCAACGGTTACCTTTTTCGCATTCATTCTTGCTATCTCGCTGTATACGGGCCTAAAAACAACCCGAAACTGGAAAACCGCCATTACGCGTCTCCGCCTAAACCAAGGCCCAAGAATACTACTGAGCGACCTTCATAAACTGCTTGGGCTGTGGAGCCTCTGGTTTTTCATTGTCATTGTTATAACCAGTTGGTGGTATTTATTTGAATTCGGTGCCGCAGTTGTAGGTAATCGATTTGAGCCTCGCCCACCTAAGGCCACCGTCATTTCAAATTATGAGCAAGTTAACCCTGTATCAACCACGCAGTTTTCCAGTGCGTTTCAGAAGGCATCGCAAGCCATTGAGGACTGGCAGATCACCGGTGTACTATTTCCTACCTCAGACACAGCAGCACTGAGATTCACAGGTATAGGCAATAACCCTTTACTACGTGAGCGCGCGCATAAAGTAGATATTGATATAACCAATCAGCGTATTGTTGGCGTACAAGAGCCCAAAAGTATGGTCTGGACTAACTACCTCAATGAATACGCAGACCCGCTGCACTTTGGATACTTCGGTGGGCTTTTGACTAAGTTAATTTGGTTTGTATTTGGTGTTGGTTTAACAACGCTTTCTGCAACGGGGGTGATGATGACATGGAAGCGTACGAAATCATCAGCTCTGACCAAAACACAAAAGCGAACGCTGCCCATCTTACTTCTGGCACTAGTCTATTTTGTCTTTTGGCTGCAGCGGTATTTGTAATTCGTTCTAACTGAAGAATCACATACCTCAGCACCAGCGCGGCATACACGTTATCAGTCTAAGCAGCCTTTTAGTATGCTGCGACCTACAATTACTTAGTGTTAGACGACTGCTTGACCTGCTGCCACAGCGCTTCCATTTCATCAAGCGTCAATGCGTCGAGCTTGTCGCCCTGTTCAGCCGCTAGGCGCTCTACGCCTTTGAAACGGTTAGCAAACTTGTTACTGGCGTTTCTAAGTGCAGTATCAGCATCTACCTTGCAATGTCTTGCTAAGTTAACCATGGCAAAAAGGGCATCGCCAATTTCTTCTTCAATAGCTTGTTGGTTGTCAGGCGCGCCACTTTTTAAAGGTGCAACACCCGCATCCAGTGCCCCCTGTGCTCGCTGTTTGAAATCCAGCTCTTGCTGAATCTCTTCCACTTCCTCACGCACTTTATCTATGACAGGAGCGGCATCAGGCCAATCAAATCCTACCTTTGCACAGGCTTTCTGCAGCTTTTGCGCGTACATAAGTGCTGGCATACCTTTAGGCACATTATCTAGAATACTGGTTTCTATTGCTTCGTGAGCTTGCTTTAAACGCTGCTTTTTAAGCTGCTTTTCTTGGGCTTTAATAGCATCCCACTGCGCGTTTAAAGCACTGTCGTTCAATTGGGTGCGTTCGACCGTGACGTTTTCATTTGTATCGCCTTCGCCCTCAGATGCATGCGAATTAGCAAACACATGGGGATGGCGACGCACGAGCTTATCGCTAATGCTTTGCGCCACATCATCAAAAGAAAATGCCTTCGATTCACTGGCTATCTGCGCGTAAAACACCACTTGAAACAGCAAATCACCCAACTCGTCTTTGATGTCGTGCATATCACCAGTGGCAATAGCATCAGCCACTTCGTAGGCTTCTTCTATGGTGTAGCGAGTTAGGCTTTCCATGGTTTGTTTTACATCCCACGGGCACCCAGATTGCGGGTCGCGCAGCTGCGTCATAATTTCAAGCAGCCGCTGCATTTCGCTAAGGTTAGCTTTGCTTGCGTTTTGCATCTGTCACGCCTTTAAGCTGTCGCAATTGGGTTAAGACTTTTGACACTCTCTCAAGATCATTAACCTCGATAGATATGGTAATAAGCGCCGTCTGCCTGTTTTTATCACTTAAACTATTTACCCCTAAAAGTGGCACGTTTTCATTCGCTAACACCGTAGTAATGTCGCGCAACAAGCCGTTTCTATCGTGGCAAAATATATCAATGCCTGTCTCAAAGCCCACTTTAAGCTCATGAGACCAATTCACTTCTATCTGGCGCTCAGGATGCTGTGACAACAAGTTCTGCAGCTGACTGCAGCTTTCTTTATGAACGCTTACGCCACGGCCTTGTGTGATATAGCCTAAAATAGCTTCGCCTGGTACCGGCTTACAGCAATTCGCCAGCTGGCTCATTAAGTGGCCCACGCCCTGCACCACCACTGCATCTTTTTTGCCCGTCCCGGCCGCAGTTTTGCGCGTTTTCACCTTAGGACTAATTTCGGGTTCTGGGGCTGGCGGTTCCTGCAAATGATGAATAAAGTTAATCACCTGCATAACGCGCACATCACCAGCACCTACCGCAGTGTACAAGTCATCAAGAGTTTGTAAATTAAACTTCTCAAATGCCTCATTAGGTACTTTGGCAGGCAAGTGTGCACGCTGAAGTTCTCTTTCTAGCAGTTCTTTACCGGCAGCAAGGTTTTTATCTCTGTCCTGCTTTTTAAAGAAGGAGTGGATAGTTGCACGGGCCCGTGATGAATGCACATAACCAAGGCCTGGGTGCATCCAGTCGCGGCTTGGATTTGGCTCTTTTCCGGTGAGCACTTCTATCTGATCGCCACTTTGCAGTAAATAAGTGAAAGGCACTATTCGCCCATTCACTTTTGCGCCTATGCAGCGATGGCCTACGTTACTGTGAATGTAGTAGGCAAAATCTAGAGGCGTAGCGCCTTGGGGAAGGTCAATAACATCGCCTTTGGGTGTAAACACGTACACCCTATCGTCAAACACCTGGCTGCGAAGTTCTTCAACTAAATCGCCGGATTCCGCCACTTCTTCTTGCCATGCAAGTATTCGGCGAAGCCAGTTTATTCGCTCGTCATAGCCAGATTGTTTACCCGTACTGCCCTCTTTATATTTCCAGTGAGCAGCCACACCCAGCTCTGCATCCTGATGCATTTTCTGGGTACGAATTTGAATCTCAACCGACTTTCCCTCAGGCCCCACGATAACCGTGTGAATAGACTGGTAACCGTTAGGTTTAGGCGTTGCGATATAATCGTCGAATTCGTTAGGTAAATGTTTATAGCTGGCGTGAACAGTGCCTAAGGCTGCGTAGCAATCTTGTAGCCGCTCGGCAATAATACGCACTGCACGAATATCAAAAAGCTGTTCAAACGTCAGGCGCTTTTTCTGCATTTTTTTCCATATGCTGAAAATGTGCTTGGGGCGGCCGTAAACTTCAGCGCGGATCTCTTCGCCATCAAGTAAACCTTGCAAGTCGCCTACAATAGTTTCTATGTACTCAGCGCGCTCTCTACGCTTACCGTCTAACTGCTTGGCAATTTGTTTGTAAGTAACAGGGTGTAAGTAACGAAACGCGAGATCTTCAAGTTCCCACTTTAACTGGCCGATGCCCAAGCGGTTTGCCAATGGCGCATAAATACTGGCGCACTCGCGAGCCACCATAACGCGGGTTTCTTCATCAGCTTTTTTAACCTGTTGCAGTGCACAAATACGCTCAGCCATCTTAATAACAACGGCGCGTACGTCTTCTACCATCGCAAGCAGCATACGACGAATGCTGTCTATATGCTGCTCGTCTGATCTTTCAGCAAAGCCAGCGCCGTTCACTTTTCGGGCATGTAACGATTTAATGGCATCCATTCGGCGCACGCCTACAATCAGGTCGCGTATTTCCCCGCCAAACTCTTCATAAATATCATCTTCACTTAAGGCGTGCTGCTCGCAATAAGGGAAAACCAAAGCAGCCTGAAGCGTTGCGTCATCCATATTGAGCTGACATAAAATCTCAACCATTTCCTGACCAACCAATAGCCGCTCTGGAATGGAAGATACTGCACTAAGCTTATCTTTTGTTTCTGCACTCAATTCAAGGCTGTCTAGCCAGGCTTCAAAGGGGGGACGGTCTGCTTCGTGGACCTTTCTTGTTGATACCATATCCTTTACTCGTTACTGCTGCTTTCGCGTAAACAAGGCCATCATTTCCATGTGATGGGTGAAGGGGAACATTTCTGCTACGCCCGCTTTTTCCATTTCATAACCTCCGTCTATCAACACCTTCGCGTCTCTAGAAAATGTACTAGGGTTGCAAGAAACATACACTATCGTTTTTGGTAGTGCTTTTACAAGCGCATGACAAACGGTCAATGCCCCTTCTCTTGAAGGGTCTAGCAGTACCTTATCAAAGCCCAGCTGCAATGAAGCCTCGACGTTGGTCTTATCAGTCAAATCTAAATGCAGCCACTCCACATTTTCAATGCCCTGTTGCTGTGCATTGTCTTTGGCGCGGCGCACCATCTCTGCTACACCCTCTATCGCTTGTACCCTAGCACCTGACTTAGCAATAGGTAAGGTAAAATTGCCCAGTCCGCTAAACCAATCGGCTATACGTTCGTTGGGCAGTGGGTTTAGCCAGTCTATTGCTTGGTTAATCATTTTTTCGTTAACCACTTTGTTTATTTGAATAAAGTCATTGGCACTTGGTGAAATAGAGCAGTCATTTACCGTGGTCATAGTTAAATCAGTGCCATGCCCTACACTTCGAATTTGCCCTGTTTTATTCTCAAGCTTTAACTCTACTTTACCGGCAGTGGCAAGAGAGTACTCATTAACCATTTCTTTCACTGCATCGATAAGCTCTGCCTCAAGGGCTTTAGTATGTTTAATAACAAGGTGCGAAGTGTTATCGCCAGCAACGAGGCTTAAATGCCCAATATGTCGAGCTGACTCAAACCCTGTGAGCGCGTCTCGCAAAGGGCCAATGATATTAGATAAAGGGTCAACCAAGATTGGGCAGGTATCCACATTGGTTACTTTGTTGCTGTTCGCTTCGCGAAAGCCTAACTTAATTTGATTTGGGTTGCGGGCATCGATAGCCAATCTTGCTTTTCTGCGATATTGAGGACGTGGCCCCACTAACGGCGCTTGCCAAACGTCTGCTTTCATTGCCAATTGACGTTCCATCATCACTTTAAGGGCATTATCTCTTTGCTTGAGGGCAGCATCGGGCTTTATATGCTGTAGCTGACACCCGCCACATGCATCAAACACAGGGCAGAAAGGCGCTTGTCTTTCATCACTTGGCGAATGAATATTTGTCGCTTTAGCGTTAATAACTTTCTTTTTGCTCGTTAGCACCTCAATGTCGCAGGTTTCACTAACTAGGGCACCTTCAACAAAGATCATGGGGTTGCCGCGCACTACTCCATGGCCCATCCAGTCGATATCTTCGATTGTAACCGTATTGGAATTTATCTTCTTACTGGCTTGAGAGGCTTTGTTAGCTTTTCCAAACCGAAGTCCTGCGACCTGCGCATTCGCACTGGCACTATCTTTTTTTGCACTGCCACCTAGGCGGGAAGACGTTTTGCCTTTTTGTTTGCTGCGTGATTGTTTAAAAAGGTTTGCCAAGTGTGACTCCGGTAACTTGCTTTGCGTGGTTTGATATTTGTAGCGTTTTTTATAAACGCAGGCCAGATAGGTGTAATCTACCTAGGCTAATTCGGTCTGCGTTTTAGTAAGCCGTGTTTTTGTAAATGACTAGGATTCTAGTATAACGGTGGCGACGGCATAATGCTGCTCATCTGAAATGCTGATCACGCTTCGGGTAATGCCCCTTGCCTTACACATAGCAGCAAATTCACCAGAAAAATGAAGTTCTGGCGCCCCTAGGTCGTTGTTACGCACTTCTATGTGTTGCCAACTAATCCCATTTCCAATACCCGTACCAAGGGCTTTCACCGCTGCTTCTTTCGCGGCAAAACGTTTTGCTAAAAAGCGTACTGGTGTAGCGTGCTCGCTAAACGTCTGCCACTCGGTAGGCGTAAGTACACGCTTTGCCAAACGTTCGTTAGCGCTCTCGCCTTTACCAAGGCGAGCAATTTCTACAATGTCAGTACCTAGCCCTGCAATCGCCACGCTGTATTTGCCTTTTTACGTTAAATGCCCGCGCGAGCTTCAAGCATAAGCTTACGCATATCAGCCACTGCTGTGTGAAGCCCGTCGAACGCAGCGCGAGCAATGATGGCGTGACCAATGTTAAGTTCTATTAGCTGAGGAATAGCGGCAATTGGCTTAACATTGTGGTAGTGCAGACCATGTCCCGCATTCACCTTAAGCCCTAAACTGTCAGCATACTCAATGCCTTCAACTAAGCGAGCCAGCTCTTTGTGCTGCTCATCTTCATTGGTAGCTTCTGCGTATTGGCCCGTGTGAATTTCAATATAAGGCGCGTTACATGCTGCCGCTGCATCGATCTGTGCTTTATCTGCGTCGATAAATAAAGACACTAAGATATTGGCATTAGCAAGTCGCTCACACGCGGCTTTAATATTCTCGAAATTGCCCGCTACATCTAGACCACCTTCAGTGGTTAACTCTTCACGTTTTTCTGGTACTAAGCAGCAAAAAACAGGTTTTACTTCTTCTGCAATGGCTAGCATCTCATCGGTGACTGCCATTTCCAGATTAAGTCTGGTGTTAATGGTTTGCGCCAAAATACGTACGTCGCGATCTTTAATATGGCGGCGATCCTCACGTAAGTGAACGGTGATGCCGTCTGCACCTGCGCGCTCTGCAATGTCCGCAGCGTGCACTGGATCTGGATAATGTGTACCGCGCGCATTGCGAAGCGTTGCGATATGGTCGATGTTAACGCCTAATAGAATCGTGCTCATTTCACCACCTAACCTGTAAGAGCGAAAGAAGATGCGTGCTCTTCATGTTTAATAGATTATTTGAAGGGCGCAAACACCCTTATTTAGAAAGTGGTGATTGTAGCAAACTTTTTTATAGAAGGTGCTGTTTAAGCATTTGAGTTAAGAGAAAATAATCTAAAGCTATTAGCGTTGATAGCAGCTCTTGTCAAAAGCAAGACGCGTGAATATGAGCACTATAACAAAAGGCGCTGCACCTCATTAGTGGCTGAACACATCAACGCACTAGCGATGTTTCGGCATAAATAGTTCGCGGCTTTTAAGTGGCTTGTCGCCAATGAGCGGTTTAAGCAAGTCGCGACAAAGCACTTTAGCGACCTTTTTGCTTAGCGGGGTAAACTCCCCCTGGGACAAACTAAGCAACGCTTGCCCGGGAAAGCCTCGCATGCCCCTTGCACCAGCCATATCTTCGGGAATAGGCACAAAGCCCGCATCTATCTGAAAGTTATAGCTGCCTGTTTCTTCTATTGGCATTTCGTATTCTACGTCAGTAGTAAAGTCGGGCAGTAGCCCCATTTCATCAAGTAGTGCAAATTCGAACTGTCGCAAGGTCACTTCTATATCGCTATTATCACGAAGGGACAGCAACGCGTTTTCATAAGCATTATGAACGCCATCGCTGGCAAGCCCCGCTGGCATAACGCGGTTTGTTAGCTCGTTTACATACATGGCGCAAAATAGCGCTGTGCCTACGAGATTGATGGATGGGGCGACGCTTTCAACGTGGCGTAAGTTTTTTAACTCTGACTTACCGCTTAACTGTAGGCGAAGATGTTGGAAAGGTTGAAGCAAGCTCTTTTTATCTGATTTACTGTTTTTCACGCCCTTAGCTACCGCGCTTACACGCCCCTCCTCTAGGGTAAAAAAGTCAACAATATAGCTGGTCTCCCTGTAAGGGCGTCTATGCAGTACATAGGCATTTAACCATTCATTATTCATTGTTGTTCACTATTGTTCAGCACCGAATCGGTAGCTATTTAGGTGCAAGTTAAAAGGTGTAAGTCAAAAAAGGTCTATTTTAGCGGCAAGGGCAAATGACTTATTAGCTGCGTTTAATTCTTACCACTTTCATGGTTTCAAATTCAATGCCAGCCACTTCTTCAACATGGCGATAATAAGTTACGTTTACCCGTGCCCCTTTTAAGCTTTGATACTGCTGTTTTCGCCGGTAAATAAAAGGGACTTCAATGCCCTCTAGCATAATGGTGTGGCGTATCCAATCACTGTCTTTTTCTTCACGCTGAACGTGAGAAACCACTTTAACATTGTCGGTTTGATTAAGCTGACTGTGCTTTTCCACCAGCTTCTGTCGTTCGCTTTTCACCCTTGCCTCTTTTTCTTACTTTTTAGTTCTTTAGCTCGTATCGCTTTTTGACTAGCTAGGTTTTAGAAGGCTCAATGCTGTACCTGAATTAAATTCGCTTAAACTGCTTCTATTTGCTCGATAATAAGCTGTACAGTTTCTTGCCCTCTGAAAACGTTAATATCAAGACGGTAAGCAATATGTACACGTTTTACCATAGCATTGGGCCATGCTTTCAAATCAACGTTAAACGCAATAGCGTCTACTTCGTTGGCGCCGTCACCTTTCAACACCATTTTAAGGTGCTTTTGTCCCACTAAGCGCTGATCAAGTAGCGTAAATTCACCATCAAATAACGGTGACTCAAAACCCTGCCCAAACGGACCTGCCTGACGCAACAAATGAGCAAAAGGCAAACACAACTCCTCTGAAGATAAATCACCGTCAGAGAGCAGTGCATGATTGCCATCAAGCTTTTCCGTATGGGTACGAGCTACATCAACAAAAGCTCGTTCAAAATCTGAAAGCTTTGCGACAGGTAAACTCAACCCAGCAGCCATTGCGTGCCCGCCAAATTTCTCGATAACCCCAGGGTATCGCGTATTGACTTCATCAAGTACATCGCGAATGTGCACACCAGGAATGGAGCGCGCCGAGCCTTTAATCACAATATCGTCTTGATGAGCGAAAGCGATAACAGGTTTGAGATATTTCTCTTTTAAACGCCCTGCCACAATACCAATCACGCCTTGGTGAAAGTCTTCGCGATAAACCACCAGTGCGCTCGGCATATCGCCTTCATCCAGCGCCATCTGATCTAGTACTGTTTCGGCTTGCGCTTTCATACCGGTTTCAATTTCGCGGCGCTCCTTGTTAAGGGCGTCGAGTTCTGCCGCAATCATACGTGCTTGAATGGTTTCATCTTCTAATAAGCAAGCAATGCCTTGCGACATATCGTCTAAACGACCGGCGGCATTAAGTCGTGGGCCTACTACAAAGCCCAAATCGGTGGAGGTTAGGTGCGCGCAATCGCGGTTTGCCACTTCAACTAGCGCTTTAATCCCAGGTCGGCACTGACCAGCCCGAATACGCTGAAGACCTTGGTGAACTAATATTCTGTTATTTTTATCTAAAACCACAACATCGGCCACTGTGCCGACAGCAACAATATCTAACAAGGAAGCTAGGTTGGGTGGTGCAATACCTACTTTCTCAAAATACCCTAGCTGCTGTAGCTTCGCTTTAAGCGCAAGCATGATATAAAAAGCCACGCCCACGCCAGCTAAATTTTTAGAGGGGAATTCACAGCCAGGTTGGTTAGGGTTCACTATCGCATCAGCCGGCGGTAATGTATCACCTGGCAAATGGTGATCGGTCACAACAACCTGCATACCTAAAGATTTAGCATGGGTTACACCGTCAATACAAGATATGCCGTTATCCACGGTTACAATAACCTCGGCACCTAGTTTGGCTGCCTCATCGACAATAGGTACGCTCAGCCCATAACCAAAATCAAAGCGGTTAGGTACAAGGAAATCAACGTTGTGATAGCCCATGGCTCGAAGCGCCAGTATACATACCGATGTACTGGTAGCGCCATCGGCATCAAAATCGCCCACTATGATAACGCGCTTATTTTGCACAACGGCATTGGCAAGGATTTGCGCGGCTTGAGGCATCCCTTTTAATACGTTGAAGTGAGTAAGCCCTTTTAGGCCATTCTCCAAGTCATCCATATTTGCAATATTACGACCGCGATAAATCCTATCGATAACAGGGTGTAAATCTGAACTTAACGAGGGGCCGGTAACTTCGCGGCGAACAATAGGCAAAATCATGAAATACCACTAACCAATACTGTAATTGCAGTTGTCGATGCCAGTTCAGATAGGCTTTAAATAAAAAGACTGGAGTCAGGACACTGAATAAGTTAGTGCAGATTCCAAGTAAACGCCCGTGTGAACTGCACAGCAAAACTGTACGAAAAAACGCTAGAAAATATGGAAACGAATGATACCTCAGAAAACAAAAAAACGCACAAAGCGTGCGTTTTTTGGTATTAAAAAATTAGGAGGCTAATTAACTACTCGGTTTCTTCCAAAGCTTTTGCAAGAAGCGCAGCTGGCTGGTAACCCGGAATCAATGAACCATCGGGTAACACGATATTGGGTGTGCCGTTAACTCCTAGCTTTTGACCTAGCATATATTGCTCAGCCACTTTGTTCTTACAGCTGGCACTTGCCACATTACTGCCTGCTTTTGCTTTAGTTAACGCGTTTTGTGGGTCTTTAGCGCACCACACTGACACCATATCTTCATAGTTCTGGCTATTTAGCCCAGAACGCGGGAACGCAAGGTAATGAACCGTAATACCCGCATCATTAAGTTCGTCAATTTCGTTATGGAATTTACGGCAGTAGCCACATGTGATATCGGTGAACACGCTTATTTCGTGCTTTTCGTTTTCAGCCTTAAACGTGATAGACGACGACTCCATTGATGCTACGCCTTCTTTGCGCAGGCCTGAAAGCGCCAACTCTGTTTCGTTGCGCATTTCTTCATCAATATTAAAAACGCGAGCCTGAAGCAAATACTGCCCGTTTTCACTTACGTAAAACAAGCCGCGGTTTGTCGATACCTGAACTAAGCCAGATACGGGAGAATCGGCAATGGTTTCTACATCTAGCCCAAGCATTGATGTTAATTTATCGCGTATAGCGGCTTCGTCAGCAGCTTGCGCGCTCAACCCTAACAGAGAACCTGCCGCAACAACGCTGGCTAACAATACTTTCTTTACTGCTTTCACTAAATACTCTCCATTTTGCCATTAAAGTTCGCTTATACTTACTGGCTTAACATGCAACTGCTTTAACAGGTATCTTTTCACTTAAAAGCAATTGCTAAAATTTTTACATTTATAACGTTCAGACCGTAAAAGTTAGCAAAAAATTGCACATTAAACGCTAATTTTCTTTTAACCTCGGTGAATTTAACGTCAACATTTAAACGCAGCCGCGTTAAAGCATTAACGGAAAATGTATTTTCTAGAACGTTTTGCTTGGCTCGTATCCTATCATAGACCTTTTTATTTTATATACGTCATCACTGAGCCTCGTCGTATACAGAGCCTATTTTATAGCATTTTTGTTCAATAGTTTTTTGTTGGTTAGCCTCGAGGGTGATGGCTATGAATAAGCGTCTGCAACCGCTCAGTCGCCACATGGGTATAAATTTGGGTTGTCGATAAGTCGCTATGACCTAACAACATTTGTACTACACGTAAATCAGCGCCGTGGTTTAACAGGTGTGTCGCAAAGGCATGACGTAATGTATGGGGAGATAAATGCTGTTCAATACCTGCTTTTACTGCATAGTACTTAATGCGATGCCAAAAAGTTTGGCGCGTCATCTTTTGCCCGCGCTTGCTAAGAAAAACCACGTCAGATGTTTTTGTTGCAAGAATAGGCCGCGCAGTTTTTATATAAGTTAATAACCATTCGATTGCGTCTTCCCCAAGGGGCACTAAGCGCTCTTTATTCCCTTTACCAACAACTCTAACCACGCCTTGCTGAAGGCTTATTTGATCCATTGTTAACCCAATAAGCTCACTTACACGAAGGCCGGTTGCGTAAAGCACTTCAAGCATGCTCTTATCCCGACATTCAATAGGGTCGTCTGTTAAGGGCGCATTCAGCAAATCTTCAACTTGTTGCTCACTGAGTGAAGAAGGCAAAGCTTTGGGTGTTTTTGGATTAGAGAGCGCGGAAACTGGGCTATCTACACGCACCTGCTTACTGATTAGAAAAACGAAAAAGGCGCGAATAGCGCTAAGCGCACGTTGTGTACTGCGAATAGACAAGCCTTTATCATGGCGATAGGCAAGATAATCCTGAAGCTGTTCAGTAGTTAGCACAGCAATATCCTTCACGCCTTGATTATTACTGAAAATGGCTAGCTTGGAGAGGTCGGTGCGATAGCTTTGCTGAGTATGTTCTGACAGCCCTTTTTCGAGCCACAACATTTCAATAAAACCATCAATATGTGCCTGACTTGCCGCAGGCACATAGGTTAACTCACGTTCAATTTTTGCCATTTAGAAGCCACGCTTTTGCTTAATCAACTCATAAGCTGACTGAATATCTTGTGCCTTCTTTTTGGCAATCTCCATTGCCTGTTCTGGTAAACCTTTAGAGACCAGTTTGTCTGGATGATGTTCAGCCATACGCTTTCTGTAAGCTCGCTTTATTACTTTCTCATCGTCAGATGCCGCCACACCTAATATGTGATAGGCATCATCTAAGCTTTGCTGTTCTGAGTAGGCTGATTGGCTGTGCTGACGTTGACCTGAGTGGGTACGTTGCCCGGCTCCTGAGTGTGCCCGCTGCCTGAATCGAATTTCAGCTTCATACATTGAAATAAGATAATCTAAATCACGACGCCTAAACCCGAGTGGTTTCGCTACTTTTTCAAGTACATTGTATTCTTCTTGGGAAAGCTGACCGTCGGCAAACGCGGCTTGAATAAGAATTTCTAAGAATACTTGAAGGATATCCCGCCGGCCGTGGCTGGCATCATAGAAACCTTTCAACGTATCGACTAAAGGAAAGTCCCGTGCTTTGCCCTCTCTGAATGCGTCCTGCGCTTCGCGGCGTGCATCACCTGACAGACGCATTTCGTCCATTAACGCTGTAGCAATTTGAATTTCTCTATCTGTCACCTTACCGTCAGACTTAGCAAGATGACCTAATGCACTAAACAAGCTATGAAAAAAAATGGCTTGCTGCTTTAAATTATCCTGATCAGTAAAAAAGCGCCCAAAGCCACCTAGTTGATTAAAATCTTGGCGATAGGCTTTATCAAAAAAGTGGCCTATTAGTAAACCAAAGATAGCCCCAATTATGTGTTTGAAAAACATAAAGCCGAACAGGGCGCCGAGGATTTTTCCCCAAATTGACATCGCGTCTTTCTCCATTGGTGCACTGTTTAGAAAGTTGAAGTTACTGTCGTTAATTCACGCCGTGCAAAGCGCGTTAATCATCATATCAAATACATAAGTTAATTAACTAGGGCTTAAGCAGAACGAAATCAAGCTTACTGCCGCTAATTACCTCTGTCTTTGATGTGTTGTGCATATAAAAGCGCATTTTTTTGCCTGAATGGTTGGTTATTGCGACAGAAGTGCTTAGAATTGACCGCTTATATAAAAAGTAATAGCCAGTGAGCACTCTGCCTTTTCTGCAGCCAAAAGAAATAACAAGTGCAAGACCACTGGTTTTTTTAAATCGTTATGTCGAACTAACCGAGACGCAAGTCGTCTTATTTGGGTTTAAAAGCAACATACAACAAAACAGGCCACCCATTTACGCATGAAAAACACCTGCGCCATGCTTGTTTCCGCGACTCTTTTGCCTACGGTCGCGTTTGCACAGGAAACGACAGCTTCAAATTCTCAGTCAGTCTCAGATGCAGCCCCTCTTGCATTCTGCTCGGTCGAACCCGTTACTTTTAGCAGCCAAGCATTGATGCCTAAAGGCCATGTAAAGGTTGAAGCTAATCGAACGGAAATTATTCAAGATGCCGTAGCACTGTTTTCTGGCAATGTAGACATAACGTCAGATACCGCAATAATTAGCGCCTCCCAAGCGCAAGTCAATGAAACAAGTAGTGGGCGAGACCTCATTGCCAAGGGTGATGTGACTTACCAAGACGCACAGCTCAAAGTGGAAAGCGATGCAGTTACCCTTCGTTCTGAAGAAGAGCGTTTAGAGATGCAAAACACCCACTACAAACTAACGGGCTTTGTTGGACAAGGTGCCGCCAAAGACATCGTATTAGATACTGACACGGGAATTGTGCTCAAAGAAGTGAGCTTCACGACTTGTCCCGAGGGCGATGAAGACTGGATGATCCGTGCCAGTGAAATCAGTTTGGAAAAAGGAACCGTGTGGGGTCAAGCCAAACACACGCGATTTTACATTGCTGACGTTCCAGTATTTTATTTACCGTATTTTGCGTTTCCGGTAAGTAATGAAAGACAAACGGGCTTATTATTTCCCGAACTGACCAGCTCTAGTCGAACTGGTGTGGATTACACCCAACCTTTTTACTGGAATATCGCGCCTAACTACGACATGACCATTTCCCCGCGCTTGATGACACTGCGTGGTCTACAGCTAAATACTGAATTTCGCTACCTAACAGAACGTAGTCAGGGAAAAGCCTACGTTGAGTATTTACCAAGCGACTCGGATATTTCAGGTAATCCAGACCGCTATTTTTACCGCCTTGAACATCAAGGGTTAATTGCTGATAACTGGCTACTTAATATCGATTTTAATGGCCTGAGTGATGACAACTATTTGGTAGATCTGGGCTCAGATTACTACAGCCGTGCAGATACACACTTATATCGGAACATTGGATTGAGTTATTACTCACCAAGTCTCTCGGTCAGTGTGCAAATAAAAGATTTTGAAGTATTAGGTGATACGGCAGACAGCTATCGCGCGGTTCCAGAGATTAAAGTTAACTACAACAAATCGCTGGGTAAATACGTTGAGTTCAACCTTGACTCAGAAGTCGCTCACTTTGATAACACGCTAAATACTGCACCAACGGCAACGCGATTCCATATTGCGCCAACTTTGGCAGTACCGCTTCGCGCGGCGTGGGGGGAACTTGTTGCTGAAACCACAGTATTTCAAACTGTATACCAGCAAGATAATGTGGAAGACACTGATTTAAAAAAAGATGTAGAGCGTACTCTTGGTCAGGCTCGTCTTTACGGTGCATTATACTTTGAAAGAGATACATCTTGGTTTAGTGACGATATGTCGATGACCCTTGAACCAAAAATTCAGTATCTTTACACGTCTTATGAAGATCAAACCGCCATTGGTTTTTATGACTCTACGCCACTGTTGACCGATGTGGAAGGCTTGTTCCGAGGCCAAGAGTTCACTGGCCTTGATAGAATTAGCGACAACAACCAGATTACCCTTGGTGCCACAACGCGCATGTTAGACAAAAACAATCGGGAACAATTCGTTCTTAGTGTGGGTCAGATATTCTACCTTGAAGATAACAAAGTGGTTGCGGCGACCAAAAATCAAGACCGTTCGGCTCTTGCCGCTGAGGTAGATTGGCGCTTTAATCAAAATTGGTTCTTCCATACAGATGTGCAGGTCACCACTGACACTGATAAAGTTGACTTGAGTAGCGTGGGCATTGAGTACCGTAAAGATGATGCCCGCTTTATTCAATTGAGTCATCGCTATGTTCGCGATCTCAGTGGTGAAACCATTAATCAAATTGGTATTTCAGCAAGCTGGCCTATTTCCGAAAATTGGCAGTGGGTTGGACGTACTTACCGTGATTTAGAGCGCAATCGAAGTGTGGAAACTTACGCAGGTATTCAATATGAATCTTGCTGCTGGGCAGTTAGACTGGTTGCTCAGCGCAGTCTGAACAACCGCTACAACGACAGTGGCGTCCAGACAACCGACGATTTTGACTCTGGTGTATCGCTACAGTTTATTTTCAAAGGCATTGGTTCGTCGGGAACCCAAAGAAGCATGCTTCAAGACGGTATGTTTGGCTATCGTCAGCCTTATAGTTTAAATTAACCCGCAGTTGAGCGCTTATCGGCGCTTAAAAGCAATTAACCAATAATAAAAGAGTGTGTATGAAGTTCATTATCCGTGCATTGATGTTAGGTGCCCTACTCTCGTTTAACAGCGTGGCGCAAGAAGTAATGCTTGACCGCGTTGCTGTGATTGTTGACCAAGGTGTTATACTTGAAAGCGAAATTGATGCCCTTGTAAAAGAAGTTAAACGCAACGCTGAAGCCAATAATCAGCAACTGCCTTCAGATCGTGCGCTTCGTACTCAGGCTATTGAGCGTTTAATTACGAAGAGCCTTCAGCTACAAATGGCTGAGCGCATGGGTATTCGTATTAGCGATCCCCAGCTAGAACAAACCATTGGTAATATCGCATCTAATCAGAATGCAACCATTGAGCAACTTCGCGCACAATTAACTGCTGAAGGCATTGCATACGAAGACTATCGCGAAGACATTCGTGAAGAGATTATCATGGGTGAGGTTCGCCGCGCTAACGTACGTCGCCGTGTTTATATCACGCCACAAGAAATAGACACGTTAATTGATTTAATGGAACAACAAGGTGCAACGCAGGCAGAGTACCGCTTAGGTCACATCCTTATTGGCTTCCCTCCTGAACCAACAGACGAAGATATTCAGGCAGCACGAGAGCGCGCAGACAAAGTTATCTCTTTATTAGAATCGGGTTCTGATTTTGCTAAAATTGCCATTGCGTCATCATCAGGTAACGAAGCGTTAGAAGGCGGTGATATGGGTTGGCTAAACATCAATGCCATGCCTACGCTATTTGCTGAAGCGATTCAAGACAAAGATAAAGACGTCCTTGTTGGCCCCATCCGAAGCGGTGCTGGTTTTCACATTCTTAAGGTACTAGACACGCGCGGTATTGAGAAAGTAACGGTTGAAGAAGTCAATTCTCGCCATATTCTGGTTAAACCATCAATTATTCTAAGCGAAGAAAAAGCGAAACAGATGCTAGTGCGCTTTAAAGAAGAATTGCAAAACGGTGAAGCAGATTTTGCAGAGTTAGCCAAAGAGCACTCAGAAGACCCAGGTTCAGCCCTTCGCGGCGGTGAACTAGGTTGGTCTGACCCAAGCAACTATGTTCCAGAATTTAAAGATGCACTGTCACAACTTGAGCCTGACGAGTACAGCGACCCTGTTCGCACAGTTCACGGCTGGCACCTAATCCAACTTATCGACCGTCGTATGGACGACGCAACAGACAAGCGTAAAGAAGATAAAGCATATCAGCTTATCTTTAATCGTAAATTTTCAGAAGAAACCGAAAACTGGTTACGTGAGATGCGTGATGCCGCTTACGTCGAAGTAGTCGAATCTTAATAATAAGTTATTCATGAGCACACCTATTAAAATAGCAATAACACCGGGCGAGCCGGCAGGTATTGGGCCAGATTTGATCATTAAACTGGCCCAAGAAACATGGCAAGCCCAGCTTGTCGTGTTTGCCGATGGCGACATGCTAAAAGCACGAGCGAGCGCCTTAGGGCTTCCGTTGACGCTAATCGATTACGATGCAAATAACCCGCAGATACAAGCTGCGGGTTCGTTGTTTATAAAGCAGATAGACAAAACCGCTGACGTTATCCCCGGAACCCTGGATAGTGAAAACGGGCTTTATGTGGTTGAAACCTTACGTCAAGCGTGCCAAGCCAATATGGACGGTGACTTTGATGCCGTTGTGACAGGTCCAGTGCACAAAGGCATTATCAACAAAGCAGGTGTATCCTTTAGTGGCCATACAGAGTTTTTTGCTTACCAATCTAATACCATTGATGTGGTTATGCTGTTGGCAACTGAAGGGCTCAATGTAGCGCTTGCTACAACGCATATCCCCCTTGAGTACGTAGCAAAAGCTATCACTCGCGAGCGCCTGCACAAAGTTATTCACATTATCAATACTGACCTGAAACTAAAGTTTGGCATCAAAGAGCCACACATTTACGTATGCGGATTAAACCCGCACGCGGGTGAAGATGGCCATATTGGTACTGAAGAGATCCATACTATCGTCCCGGCGTTAAATGAACTGAGAGACGAAGGCCTTAAAATTACGGGTCCCCTTCCTGCTGATACGATCTTTCAGCCTAAATATTTAGAAAATGCCGATGTTGTCTTGGCTATGTATCACGACCAAGGCTTACCCGTGCTAAAATATAAGGGTTTTGGGGCGTCAGTGAATATCACATTAGGCTTACCTTTTGTTCGCACTTCAGTCGACCACGGTACTGCATTAGATTTAGCAGGTACTGGTGAAGCCGACGCCGGTAGTTTCAGAAAAGCATTGGAAAAAGCCATTGAGCTTGCACATCATCAACAATGAGTAAAACACACTTAGGCCATACGGCCAGAAAGCGATTCGGACAGAACTTCCTACACGATGACTACGTGATAGGTAAGATTGTTGCAGCCATCGCACCAAAAAATGAGCAAAACTTGGTAGAAATTGGGCCGGGTTTAGGCGCACTTACCGATCCTGTTTGTGAAGAGGTTGACGCACTAACGGTTATTGAACTTGACCGTGATCTTGCCAAGCGACTGCGACACCATCCATTTAACGGCGAAAAACTAACCGTTATCGAGCAAGATGCGATGACAATGGATTTCGGCGCACTATGCAAAGAAATGCCACTAAAAGACAAAAAGCTTCGGGTGTTTGGTAACTTGCCTTACAACATTTCTACGCCGCTAATGTTCCATCTTTTTGACCATGCTCACTGTATTGAAGACATGCACTTTATGCTTCAAAAAGAAGTGGTTAATCGACTAGCCGCGGGGCCAGGCTCTAAAAATTACGGCAGACTTTCAGTAATGGCGCAGTATTACTGCCACGTGATCCCTGTACTGAACGTTCCGCCCGGTGCTTTTAAGCCACCACCGAAAGTAGATTCTGCCGTTGTAAAGCTAGTACCGCATCAATCTCCACCCGTTGATGTTGAATCAGTGAACACGCTGGAACGTGTCTGTGCCCAAGCTTTCAATCAGCGCCGCAAAACAATTCGCAACTCACTGAAAGATAGCTTAGGTGAGGAAGAAATCCGTGAATTAGGGATAGACCCAACGTCTCGCGCAGAAGTGCTATCGCTTAACGATTTTGCCACTATAGCCAACGCTGTATCGGCGAAAGAGCACCAACAAGAGCTATAAGTTTCTCTATGGATGTACTTGATATAAAGGTACGGGTGAAAACCCGTCACCTTCCTGACCACCTCCCCTCTGACTCAAAGCAGTTTGCATTCGCCTACCACATTACTATTGAAAACAATAGTGAGCATACGGTACAGCTGCTAAGTCGCTACTGGAAGATAACCGATGCTAACGGTAAAACGTCAGAAGTAGAGGGCGATGGAGTGGTTGGGAAACAGCCAATAATGAAGGCAGGTGAAAATTTTGACTATACCAGCGGAGCAGTCATTGACACACCGGTTGGCAATATGGAAGGCTACTATGTAATGGAACTAGAGAGCGGCGAGCGTTTCCGCGTTCCTGTAAAAGTATTTCGCCTAGCCATTCCAAGCATTCTTCATTAAGGTTTTTATGTCCAAAGGTAACACCTACGTCATTGGCGATATTCAAGGCTGTTATGACGGTCTTCGCCGCGCATTAGATAAAGTCGAATTTGATGAGGCAAACGATAAGCTGTTTGCCGTCGGTGATTTGGTTGCACGAGGAGAAGATTCGTTAAACACATTACGCTTTCTGAAATCTCTTGGCAGTCAATTTAGCAGTGTGTTGGGTAACCACGACCTACACTTACTCGCTGTTGTTAACGACATCCGCAAAGCCAAAAAATCAGATAAATTAGCGCCACTACTTAATGCTTCAGACTTAACCGAACTTATTGATTGGTTGCGTCAATTCCCGCTGGCACTGAAGTTAGACGAACAATCATTAATGGTTCATGCAGGGCTCTATCCTAAATGGTCTATCGATAAGTGCGTTTCACTGAGTGATGAAGTTAGCAATATCCTAAAATCCGATGATTACCCTACTTTTCTTTCCAACATGTATGGGGATACACCTGACAATTGGTCAGATAATTTTGAAGGTGATGAACGACTGCGGTTTATTGTAAATGCCTGTACCCGCATGCGCTTCGTTCACATAGATGGCACACTCGATTATGAGAATAAGTCTCACCCTGGTGCGGTATCACACAGCACCAGTAGCACGCTGAAACCATGGTTTGTGGTTGAGAATAAAAAGCTTGGTGATAATCAACGAGTAGTATTTGGGCATTGGGCTGCTCTGTCTGGCGAGACAAATAGTTCTCGGTTTATTGGCTTAGATACGGGTTACGTGTGGGGGCAAAGTATGACGCTACTCAACCTAAACACATCATCGCTCGTAAGTATTTCAGCATAACGCTTCTATTTACTACCGCTAAACGCTAAAAAAGCACTATTAGTGAGGGTGTTCCTTTCCTTGAACTGGTTGTACCAGTGAGAACATTAGTACTTATGTGATAAATAAAATAAACATTAAGTTATTGTCGCCGATACATTTACTTGTGATAGTAACGATGATGTTTCGTTATCCACTCAGTATTTGAACAAACACGCGCGCATAAGCGCTATATTTTGTTAACTGAGACGGGTAATATCGTTAGGGAAAAAAATAAAAAACACTCATCCAGGAGTTCCGATGAAAATAACGGTAGCCACACGCGTAATCGGGGGATTTGTAGCGATTAGCGCACTTCTAATCGTTATAAGTGTTGTTTCACTATATAACCTCAATTCTATAGGCTCTGCGACTGAAGAAGTAAACGACGTTGCTCTGCCCACTGTAGCCGGCAGTAATGCGCTCAAAGCAAGCTTCCTGAATATGGGTCGACTTACCTTCGAAAGCTACATCGAAGAGGACTTAAATGATCTTAAAGATAAAAGAGCATCATTTAATTCTGCCAAAGATACCTTTGAAAATGAGTATCAAAAGCTGGCGCAAGCTGTTAGTAACGAGCCAGAGTTGAGAAGTACGCTCAAGAATGTCCGTGAATCGTATGATGCATACATCACCAATGTTGAGGCCATGTATAAGAATCACCAAATGTACCTCGACCTGCGCAACAACATTCAAGATAGACTGGGTGATGCTGAAGATAATGCAGACGATGCCTCTACCTACCTTCTGGATTTTTCGGACTTAGATTCAGTACAGCGCGACCCTAACCTTAGACGGGCTGCTGAAATTGGTGGTCAACTTGAAACTTCACTTCTTTCTCTACTTACCGTTTCATACGAGTATATAAAGACCCAAACCCTAGTGCGTTCGCAGACACTCGGTAACGAGGTCGATCTCGTAGTTGAAAAAGTGGTTACCCAGCTAAGTGATATGGTCGAGGCAGCAGGTGGTCGTGATGATTCAGGAACACTTGATGATATTAACGACTTGGTTAACGATGCCATCAACGCCGTTAAAGCTAATGATGGCGTTGTGCAGCTACATGTCGATCGCCTAGAGCGCAGAAATGACGCTGAACAGGCACTTAATGCTTCTGATGCAAACATTACGCAGGGGGTTGTAGCGCTTGAAAACCTTCTTAATCTTGCAGATAAAAAAGCATCTCACATAGAAAACCAGGTTAACGGTGCCATTACAACAGGCAACACGTTCGTCATCGTGGTCGTTATTATCTCTATTGCAGTAGCGGCCTTCATTGGATACGTAACCGTTCGCGCTATCACACGCCCACTTTATCGCGTAAATGAACTACTTACGGTTGCTTCATCAGGTGACCTTACACATCGTTTAGATGATTCTGCACAAGACGAATTTGGTCTTTTAGCCCGTAACTGTAATACACTTATTGGTAACTTGAAGGAACTTATCACCGCCATTAACGTTCGTGCAGAACAGTTGGCGGCAGCTTCAGAGCAGACGTCTGCGGTAACAGCGCAAACTACCCATTCAATTCAGGATCAAAAGTCTCAAATTGGCCAAGTGGCAACAGCAACCACAGAAATGCATTCTACGTCACAGTTGGTTGTTCAGAACGCAGAAGATACGCTTAGCCAGATTCGCCATGCAGATGCTGAGGCCGAAAACGTTCGTCAAATCTCGTTAGAGAACAAGAACACTATTGAAATTTTGTCTCGTGATGTGCAAGAAGCAGCCGACGTTATCAACAAACTTCATCAAGATAGCGCAAGCATTGGTGGTATTCTTGACGTAATTCGCGGCGTTGCCGACCAAACCAACTTGTTAGCTTTAAACGCTGCTATTGAGGCAGCACGCGCCGGTGAACAAGGTCGAGGTTTCGCGGTTGTTGCAGACGAAGTAAGAACCCTCGCTAGCCGTACACAAGAATCGACACAAGAAATTAATGCCATGATTGAAGTGCTTCAAGCAGGCGCGGAAAAAGCGGTGTCGGTGATGAATCAAGGTAAAGATCAAACCGCCGCATGTGTTGCGCAAACGGAAAAAGCCACGCAAGCACTGGATATCATTACCGATGCGGTTCACAAAGCCCATGACGTGAGCTCTCAAATTGAGCAGTCAGCTCGTGAACAGAATACGGTATCGCAAGAAATCAGTGAAAAGCTTGAAACTATTGTGGGTATCGCTGAAGAGACGACAGCTGGTGCACAGCAAACGTCTGAGTCTAGCCATGAAGTGGCGCGACTTGCTGAAGAGTTACAACAGTCTATCAGACAGTTTAAAGTGTAACGCTTTATACAAACCTGTTTTAAGAAGGGGCTTTTAGCCCCTTTTTTGTGCCTGTTCCAAAAACACTTAGCAACGCTAAACTGAGCATTAAGTGGCTTTTTTACGTATGAGCATTACAAAAAACAAACTTTAAAAAACCTATGCTTACTAACATTTACCGCCTGTCACTTTTTATTGCTACGATACTGATATCCACCATGAGCCAGTCTGAACCAACGTATTACAAAGATACAGAAACACTGCCCTACTCAGTTATCAAAACACTGGCTGATAATATAGAAATCAGACATTACAACCAAGCTGTGGGCGTTCTGTCTAAGGGAAACGAAGATTCAGGGGCATTTAACTTACTTTTTAACTATATCTCTGGTGAGAACAAGACGAATAGTGATGTTTCTATGACTTCGCCAGTAGAAGTTAGTAAGGGTTCACGAGAGATTGCGATGACTTCACCTGTTGAAGTTTCGTCAGAAACTATGATGTTTTTCTTACCCAGTAAATATGACATGCAAAGTGCGCCAATACCCACTAACAAAAATGTATCTCTTGTTGTCGTACCTGAGAGAACCGTAGCGGCTATCCGCTATTCAGGCTTTAGTAGCGATAGTGATAAAGAGGAATATACCCGTAGACTGCGCAAAGTTTTGGAAGAAAACAATATCGAAACGGCTGGTTTACCTAGCTACATGGGTTACGACTCACCGTTTACTCTGCCTTGGAATAAGCGCCATGAAATTATTATTCCAGTAGAAGCGCCCTAGCTACTTGTGCTTAACTCAAAACAAAAACGGCCGCTTTAAATGCGACCGTTTTTTTTATAGCAGTAGGTACTACAGTAATTATTCAAACAATGCCGAGTGCAGCTTACGAACCACGTCATCACTATCAGTCTCGTTAACCAAGAACGACAAGTTATGTGGGTTTGCACCAAAGCAAATCATACGCAGATTAAAGTCTGATACTGCCGATAAAATTTTAGATGAAACCCCAATAGCCGTTTGCATGTTGTTACCTACAACGGTGACAAGGTCGTAACCTTTTTCCACTTTAACGTCACAGATGGTTTCAAGCTCGGCAATGGTCTCTTTATTCAAACGCTGGGCTACAGAATTCGCGGGATTATCAAGGGTAAAAGATACAGAAATTTCCGACGTTGTAACCAAATCAACACTCAGCTTGTGCTTGGCGATAATAGCAAATACCTGCTGTAGGAAGCCTTGCGCATACATCATCTTCGGTGTTTTCACTGTCACCATTACCTGCTCTTTACGGCGAGTAATAGCACGATACGGTGGTTCGTGCTCACAATCACGCACAATCCATGTACCGCCCTTTTCTGGCTCCTTACTAGAGCCTACAAACACCTTTATGTCCTTGCGAAGTGCAGGCTCCATAGTGGCAGGATGTAGCACCTTGGCACCAAAGGTGGCCATTTCCGCCGCTTCTTCAAAGCTGAGTTCAGGTAACGGATGAGCAGCTGGCGTGATGCGCGGGTCAGTTGTGTACACCCCTGTTACGTCAGTCCAAATCTCACACGATTCGGCTTCAAGCGCTTCAGCAAGTAGCGCCGCCGTAAAATCAGAACCACCACGACCTAGCGTTGTAGTGCGGCCTTCCTCGTCAGCACCAACAAAGCCTTGAGTAACCACTATCGCGTCTTTAATTTCAGGTGCCAGTAATTGTTTAGACAGCTTTTCGATTTCTTCGATTTGCGGCGCACCTTCTCCAAACTCACTGTCCGTACGTAACACCTTACGTACGTCAAAGTTCATGGTTTTTACGCCCTGCTCTGCAAGCACTGAAGAGAACATCAGCGATGACATCCTCTCACCCATTGAAAGCAGCTGATCTTTTAAATCATCACGGTGAAGGATTTCTTCGTGAAACGCTAAGCTTCGCATTTCATCTAACAAGTCGTTGAGTTTTGGCTCAACCGCGTCTTTATCTTTCAACTTGTTAAGAATGGCAAGCTCAATATTGATAATGGCCTGACAGGTCTCTTCAATTTGCTGTTGCGTCATAGGTGTGTGCGCTAAGCTTACCAGGTGATTGGTTACACCTGCCGCAGCGCTCACTACCACAATACGCGTTTTGTCATTACCGGCAACAATTCGGGCGCAGTTTTGCATTACTTCGTAATTCGCAACGCTAGTTCCACCGAACTTAGCTATCGATAAGGCATTTGTCACTATATTTAACTCCAGAATAAAACTAGCATTTCGCTAGCAGCAACCGCGCCTTTTGCGCGGTTAATCAATCGTTATTTGGTCGCCTACTTTAATATTATTCTCGGCAAACCACCCTTGGTTCATTTCCAACGCGTAAAGTACCTCTTTCGATGATCCGACCGACTCCAAACTATGAGGAGTGAGAGGTTTTATATCCGTTATTACGCCTTTTCTGTCGATAAATGCTACGTCTAGAGGAACAAAGGTATTTTTCATCCACATGCCCGCAAACTTTGGGCTAGAAAACTTAAAAAACATACCGCAGTCTTCACACAAGGCTTTGCGAAACATAAGGCCCTGTGCGCGTTGTTCAAAGGTTTTGGCATACTCAACTTCATAGTGCTTGCCGCCAATCTCAAGTGAAATGGATTCAAAGTCCACTGAATTCAGCGACGATACAGGGTCTACCTGCGCTTTTGCACACCCTAAGGTTAATACAAGTGCAGCAACAATAAAGAAAGATTTTCCCATTAGACATTCCTTTTCGCCATAAAAAAAGCCGGTCACCTTAACGGTCACCGGCTTTGTAGTTTATACACTATTTTAAGCAACATTCAATGTTGGAATAATGCGCGCTTTTGCTTCTTCCTCAGCCTTTTTAAAGCTAGGCATTTTGTCGAAGTTTAAGTAGCGGAATACTTCACCCGACATCGCGTTAATTTTGCTAGCGTATTCCATGTATTCTTCGGCAGTTGGAATGCGCCCAACAATGGCCCCCACCGCAGCAAGCTCTGCTGAGGTCAAATATACATTCGCCCCATCGCCCAAGCGGTTAGGGAAGTTTCGAGTAGATGTTGAAAGCACGGTTGTGCCCGCATCCACCCTTGCTTGGTTACCCATACATAGTGAGCAGCCCGGCATTTCAGTACGCACACCCACACGACCATAAATGTTGTAATAGCCCTCTTCCATTAACTGGGCTTTGTCCATTTTAGTCGGTGGTGACATCCATAAACGGGTGGGCAGTGTTTTATTGTATTGCTCAAGCAATTTGCCGGCTGCCCGGAAGTGGCCAATGTTTGTCATACACGAGCCAATAAAGACTTCATCTACCTTATCACCTGCAACGTCAGATAGGGTTTTCGCATCGTCGGGATCATTAGGGCAGCAAACGATAGGCTCTTTAATGTCGTTAAGGTCAATTTCGATAACCTCGGCATATTCAGCATCCGCATCGGCGCGCATTAATTCTGGATTAGCAAGCCACTCTTCCATTTTCTGCGCGCGGCGCTCTAGCGTGCGAGGATCGCCATAACCTTCATTAATCATCCAGCGAAGCATAGTAATATTTGAACGCAGGTATTCAGCAATCGACTCTTCTGAAAGGTTGATAGTACAACCTGCAGCTGAACGCTCCGCCGATGCATCCGATAGCTCAAACGCCTGCTCTACGGTTAAGTTCTCTAGCCCTTCGATTTCTAAAATACGGCCAGAGAAGGCGTTGATCTTGCCTTTTTTCTCGACCGTTAGTAGGCCTTGTTTGATGGCGTACAGCGGTATGGCGTGTACTAGGTCGCGTAGCGTAATGCCCGGCTGCATTTCCCCCTTAAATCGTACCAATACCGACTCGGGCATATCTAGCGGCATAACGCCAGTAGCCGCAGCGAACGCGACTAGGCCTGAACCTGCAGGGAATGAAATACCTAATGGGAAACGGGTATGCGAGTCACCACCCGTGCCTACTGTGTCAGGCAGCAGCATGCGGTTCAACCAGCTGTGTATAATGCCGTCGCCAGGACGAAGCGATACGCCACCGCGGTTCATTATAAAATCAGGAAGCGTGTGCTGCGTTTCTATATCTACCGGCTTTGGATAAGCGGCTGTGTGACAGAATGACTGCATAGTTAAATCGGCAGTAAAGCCTAGGCAAGCTAAGTCTTTAAGCTCATCGCGGGTCATTGGCCCTGTGGTATCTTGCGAGCCCACGGTTGTCATTTTAGGTTCGCAGTAGGTGCCTGGGCGAATACCGTCAACACCGCACGCCTTACCCACCATTTTCTGTGCTAGCGAGAAACCTGCGCCGCTGTCTTTTGGCTGTTCAGGCGTACGGAATAAATCCGTTGGCCCTAAGCCTAATGTTTCCCGAGCTTTTTCGGTAAGGCCACGACCAATAATCAGGTTGATGCGTCCGCCGGCACGAACCTCATCTAAAATAACTTTCGATTTATAGCTGTATTCAGCAAGAAGCTCACCGGTTTCGTGGTTGGTGATTTTGCCTTCAAACGGGTAGATGTCTATCACATCACCCATGTTCATTTTTTCCACATCGGCTTCAAACACCAATGCACCGGCATCTTCCATGGTGTTAAAGAATATAGGCGCAACTTTTGAACCAATGCACACACCGCCGCCTCGTTTATTAGGTACACCCGGTAAGTCTTCACCAAAGAACCACAACACAGAGTTAGTGGCCGACTTACGCGAAGAGCCTGTACCTACTACATCACCAACAAAAGCTACGGGATACCCCTTACCTTTGACTTCTTCTATTTGTGCCATTGGGCCTTTAACCCCAGGTTCTTCCGGCTCTAAACCTTCGCGGGGCATTTTGTAAGCTGCTAGGGCGTGCAGAGGAATATCTGGGCGAGACCATGCGTCTGGGGCTGGCGACAAATCATCGGTATTGGTTTCACCTGTAACCTTAAACACCGTGTAAGTAATTTTATCGTCCATTAACTTGCGCGACGTAAACCACTCACCCTCAGCCCAAGATTTGATGATGTCAGTGGCATGCTCGTTACCCGCTTTGTGCTTCTCTTCCACATCGTGATAAGCATCAAACATTAAAAGGGTATGTTTTAGTTCTTTGGCCGCCAATGGGGCAAGTGCTTCATCGTCAAGTAGCTCTACTAAAGTGGCAATGTTGTAGCCACCGTGCATATTTCCTAGCAGCTCAACGGCTTTTTCTTTAGAGATAAGCTCACAACTGTCTTCACCTTTTGCAATAGCACTTAAGAAACCCGCTTTGACGTAAGCCGCTTCATCAACACCAGGCGGCACACGCTCTGAAAGCAGTTCTAAAAGAAAGTCCCCTTCGCCTGCTGGCGGGTTCTTTAATAAATCAACCAAGCCAGCTACCTGTTCAGCGTTAAGCGGTTTAGGTGGAATATTTTGAGCGGCACGTTCTTCAACGTGATTGCGATAGTCTTGTAACACAGTCTCTTCCTCTAAGTTAGCTTGCGCAATGGGAGTAAACGGTCTTGTACGCACTTGACGCAAGGAGTGTTTATTTAATCATCAACAGTATAACTTCACGGGCCAAATTTTGAAGTTTTTAGCCTCTATTATCCGTTTATAATCGCTATTCATAACATTACTTTTGAACGTTAAAAGCGATTAAAGGGCAATGCATAAAGTGACAAAAACAATTACTGGTTAACTACGTTATAGGGTTTTATATTTTGAAGACAAGGGGGGTAGCTCTATGTGAAGGTTATTCAATTGAAGTGCATCGTAAAGGATAGATAACAGTTAATTAAAGGCTCGATATTGAGACTATTTCGCTAGTTGATAACCGTACTATTTTGATAAGTCAAAGTCGGGTCTAGTGCGAAGGTAGCTGGCAAATTTTGGCTTACCGTTTTTCGTTACACCGTAAAACTTAAAGGTTACCCAGCTACCTACAGCCGGAGGCGCTTGGCGCTCTTTGTTAGAAAATCCCGTTCCCAGTTTAAATCGAGTGCCGTCAGATGTTTCTACCAGCAGCGAACCCATCATGCCTTTAAATCTCCCTTTTCCTGGAAGTTGAGCTAACACTTTCGCTTCAGCATCTTCAAAGTATTTTACCTTTAGTAAATTGTCACTACGCTTTGTCTGGTAAAACGCCTTCCCGTGATGAAGCATCAGCCCTTCACCGCCGTTTTTGGTTACTTGTTTAAGTTTTTCTTCAAGGGCGGTTAGAGACAAAAGTTTAAATTGAGGGATCACGGCAAATGTAGGGTTGGGAGTACCCTTTTTAAGGCTATTAAGCTTGTTCAGTCGGCTGTCAAAAGGCTGCCCTGCTACAGGCATGTCGAAGGCCATAAACCTAATCTTAGCCCAGCGTCTTTCTGATATAGACGCTGCTGCAATGTTGCCGGCGGTAGTTTCGGCCCTAGACCAAGAGTTAGCGACAAGGTGCGACTTCCCTTCCTTTAAGTTAGAAAGCACGATTGAAGCAGTAAGTTCAAATTGCCCTCTTTCTATCCAAAGTTCACCGTCGATGGTCGCTTTAGGCCAATTGGCGGTAAACCATGCTGGTGCAAATATCTTGTTGTTGTTTCGGGTCCTAAGTTCAGTGCCATCCCATCGTGCCCGAATACCATCTAACTTTTCGCTCACCCAGTAATCGGTGATATTTATATCTTGGCGGCTGTGTTCATACTGTTTGGCAAGCTGCAAACCGTCGACAATATCAAGCTTGCTCTGGGCACAAACCTGAGTAACTGCGGTAATCAAAAACAAACAGATAGATGTCAGAATATAACGCATTGGTTCTTTCCATAAGTTATAAAACGGAGTCCGTTCAAGTCATTAGAAAGAGACTAAAACGACAAAGGCAGAGTAAGTTACTCTGCCTTTGAACTTTTTTTAACTGTACGTAAGAAGGTTTTTACTTGGCTTAAATAGTCTTAGTCAATGATGATATCAAGAACAGAGATAAGCATATCCTCAGCCAATGCCTCACGAAAAGTTCTTTCTTCGTCACGTCTCTTTTGGTAGGTCTCTAAACATGCGTTTAGCCGCTCGTCGACAGTATTCACTTCATAAACTTCAGCGCGATTAGCTTGCTCAATACAGTGTTCAGTCTGCGCTGTCGAAACCGTACTGCATCCGCTCATTACAGCGCAAATCCCAATCATAAAACAGTAGCAATACCGTTTATACAATTAATTTTGCTTTGGTATTTCAAAGTAGCTTACTCATTCAGTAAATCATGCAAACGCTTTTGTCTATCTGTATAAACTTGGTAACCATCGTGCTGCGGTGTCGAAAGCTCCAAAGCCTTGTTTATACTCTCAAGTGCTTTTTTATACTCACCCATTTGCTCGTAACCATACGCTATGCCGTTATACGGGTCGGGCATTTCGGGGTACTTAGCTATATCGTGCTTAAACAACTCAATAGCCTTGTCGTAATTTTCAGAACGCACATAATGATAACCTAATTCTCGAATAACCCATTCAGGCGCCTCTAATTTTTCCCCGCGTTGCTGTGAAACGCGATCGTAATATTTGCCAATGCTTTGAATATCACCATCGAACTGTTCAGGCCTTAAATAAGCCGAAAAGAACAAGTTGTGATAAGCACTAAAAATAGACGCTGCCGTAACCAAGTTGTGCCGAACACCGGCATAGGCATCATTTACCCACCTCAAACCAGCAGGTTGGTTTGCCCGCATACCCAAAATCATATCATCATAGTAGGGTCGCATTGGCGCCGGTTCGTTGCCTATAGACGTATAGATATAGTGTTCCAATTGACTGGAGGATTTAAAAAACGCAACCGTTCTTTTTGCCGGCGCGCCATAGTTCCACCACACCGCAGGACTATAGGCAATCACAGCATTAAAGAGCTCAGGGTTTTGAGTGAGCGCATACAACCCGAATACACCGCCAGCGGAACCCCCGGCTATCACCCGAAAATCATGCACTCGGTATTTATTTTCCACCATTGGGATAAGTTCAGTGGTTATAAAAGACAAAAAGTTTGCTCCGCCCCCACCATAACCTACAGGACCGTATGGATCTTCATTTGCCGTAGGGAAAAGATCTCGAAAACGATCGGTATTTTCAATGGCGACTATAATTACTTCTGGCGCAGCATTTTCAGATTGAAGTGATTCAAGTACCGCATTCATTATAGGTAGATAAACCGCACCATCTAACCGATAAATTACAGGGTACTTCTTATCAAGGTTTTCTGCGTAGCCTTTAGGAAGTTGAACAACGACTTCTCGTTCTTCCTTCAACACTTTAGATTCGAATTTCTCTACTTTCAGTTCGTAGTTTTTTGCTTCTTCGTTAGATTCAGCTTGAATTGACGAGCTAGCAAACAAACACGCTAATATAGTTAGCGTAATACGCTTGAATAACATGAGGGCTAAGTCCTTTTATTTGAGAGCACCTTATCTAGAGCTATGCTAAACGCTTAAATAGGCAGCTTTTTATGGATGAGTTAATTATTCAGGTGAGCTTTTAGTTAACATTACTTGGTATACAAATTTTAAGCAACAAACAAAAAGAGTTGCCTTCGCTCACATCTTTATTAGTTGCTATCTTCACCATACTAAGGTTGTCCATATTTAGCGTTCTTGTTGGCTCGAACTTTGCCATAACTCTGTCATAGTGTTTAATTGAGACTGTTCCGATAGCTATTTATCTCAATTACATATAGTTCTCGCTCATCAACCGCACCACATTGGTGCACATAATAAATTAAATAAGGTCAATATGCGCTTAAGTAGTTTTGTTTTATTCGTGTGTATATCGCTATCGTCTCTAGCAAATGACGATACTAGTCAGTACGGTCCAAAAGATTTTTCCAACGTAACAAACAAATGGACAGCCGTGGTTGCTGCTTACGAGCCAGAGATTGAAGCCATTGACGCCGCGTTTGCGACTATGGACGATGCTCAAATTACGCAAACGGTTTATATTAAAGGGGTTAAATATCAGTTAGGCACGTATAAAGGTGAGCCGATTGTTGTATTTAGTACGGGTGTCAGTATTACCAACGCAGCAATGACCGTGCAGATGGCGTTGGATTACTTCCCTATTGATAAGCTGGTTATGATGGGTATTGCAGGGGCCATAAACCCGAAATATACACCAGGCGATATCGCAGTGCCTGAACGCTGGTACTTCCATGACGAATCTGTCTATATCAATCCGAAGACAGGTGACGCTAACACCTATGAGCTACCTGACTATTACGCTAAACAACTCGAATATTACAAAGAGCGACGCGATACAGATAAGCATTCGCCAAACTATAAAAACATTGGTTTTATTCATCCTACTGAAGTGGCAGTAGTTAAAGAGGGTTGGGACACTCGCAAAAGAATGCCCTATTTTACTGCCGATAAAGCATTGTTAGACATGGCAAAACGCGCGCTCAAAAAAATTCCGCCTATCACTATGCCATCTGGTAAGGAAATACTGGTTGATATAGGTGGAAATGGAGTAACAGGTTCGGTATTCGTAGACAACGCTAAATACCGTGAGTGGCTGCGTGACGTTTACACCGCTGATGTTGCAGAAATGGAATCGGCAACCGTCGCACAGGTGAGTTTTGTTAACGACGTAGACTGGTTAATTATCCGCTCAATTAGCGACTTAGCGGGCGGTCAGCACGGTAAAAATGTTGAAAATGTATTTGACGCGATAGCCTCTGGCACCGGCACCAAGCTGCTACTTGGCATACTCGACGAACTCGTAGCCACCGCCCCCAAATAACAAATAAATGGGGTCAGTGTACATTTCTTCGAATAAATGGGGTCAGTGTACATTTTTCGGCAATTAAGCAGAGTAGGTTTAAAAGAAATGTACTCTGCCCCCCAATCTTTGTAGTTAATGTACTCTGACCCCATTATTTCAGGTATAAAAAAAGCCCCAACCTTGGTTGGGGCTTTTTAATGCTTTATTTAGCGGTAAGTGCTTATATGCGCTTAACTGCTACGTCCGCTTCAAACTTTGGTGCTACAGCCAAATCTTCTGAAGGTGGAGCAAACTTAGTTAGGTCGATGCCTTCAACTGCTTGCTTGTATTCTTCAGTTGTTGGGAAACGACCAAGCACGGTTGAAAGTACTACTAGCGGCGTAGAGCCTAGTAATGATTCACCTTTCTTCTCAGCAGAGTCAGCTACAACACGGCCTTGGAAAAGACGTGTTGATGTAGCAATAACGGTATCGCCCGGCTCAGCTTTTTCTTGGTTACCCATACATAGGTTACATCCAGGACGCTCTAGGTAAAGAATGTTCTCGTACTTAGTACGCGCAGCTTCTTTAGGCTTAGCATCGTCGAATTCAAAGCCTGCGTATTTCGCAAGTACTTCCCAGTCGCCTTCTGCTTTTAGCTCGTCAACGATGTTGTATGTAGGTGGCGCAACAACAAGTGGCGCTTTGAACTCTACAGAGCCGTTAAGCTTCTCTAGGTTACGCAGCATTTGTGCGATAATTTGCATGTCGCCTTTGTGCACCATACAAGAACCCACGAAACCTAGGTCTACTGGCTTACCATCGTAGTAAGAAACTGGACGGATAACGTCGTGGGTATAACGCTTAGACACGTCTTCGTTGTTTACGTCCGGGTCAGCAATCATTGGTTCGTCGATTTGATCTAGGTCGATAACCACTTCTGCGTAGTACTTAGCGTTGTCATCTGGTGCAAGCGCTGGTACTTCGCCAGACTTGATTTCAACAATACGCTTGTCAGCAAGGTCAATTAGACCTTGAAGCATGTTAGCTTCGTTATCCATACCCTTGTCAATCATGATTTGGATACGGCTCTTAGCAAGCTCAAGTGACGCAACCATAGTCTCATTGTCAGAGATACAGATTGACGCTTTCGCTTTCATTTCTGCAGACCAGTCAGTGAACGTAAACGCTTGGTCAGCAAGTAGAGTACCGATTTGTACTTCAATTACGCGACCTTGGAACACGTTCTCGCCAGAGAACTGCTTAAGCATTTGCGCTTGAGTAGCGTGAACTACGTCACGGAAGTCCATGTGCTCTTTCATGCTACCTTTAAAGGTCACTTTCACAGACTCTGGAATTGGCATTGCCGCTTCACCTGTCGCAAGCGCTAGTGCTACCGTACCTGAGTCGGCACCGAATGCTACGCCTTTTGACATACGAGTATGCGAGTCACCACCAATGATGATGGCGCGGTCGTCTACAGTGATGTCGTTAAGCACTTTGTGAATAACGTCAGTCATTGAGTGATAAACACCTTTAGGGTCACGTGCTGTGATTACGCCAAAGTTGTTCATGAATGACATTAGTTTAGGAATGTTAGCCTGTGCTTTCTTATCCCATACTGACGCCGTGTGACAACCAGACTGGTATGCACCGTCAACAGTAGGTGAAATAGTTGATGCCGCCATAGACTCTAGTTCTTGGCAGGTCATTGGGCCAGTGGTGTCCTGAGAGCCTACAATGTTAACCTTAACACGAACGTCAGAACCTGCGTGAAGCGGCGCATCTGAATTTACGCCTACCGCATTGCGGTTAAAGATTTTTTCTACAGCAGTAAGGCCTTGGCCTTCGTGTGAAACTTCTTTCGATTGCGCGTAAACTGCTGGCGCTTCAACACCTAGTGTACGTGCAGCAAAAGATTGTAGCTGCTTACCGAATACAACGGCGTAAGAACCACCCGCTTTCATGAACTCCATTTTCTGAGGAGTGAATGAGGCAGATACGTCAGCCAGTTCTTCTGAACCGTTGAAAAGCTTCTTCGCTTTAGTATCGATAGTCAGTACCGTACCCGTTGCTACAGAGTAAGCTTCTTCAAGCACTGGGTCGCCGTTTGCATCGCGCACTACTTCGCCGTTTTCGTCTGTTTTCTTAACCCAGTTTTTAAGGTCAAGACCAATACCACCGGTCACGTCTACAGTAGTAAGGAAGATGGGTGCGATACCGTTAGTACCAGCAACAATTGGCGCTTTGTTTACAAAAGGAATGTAAGGGCTTGTTGGCTCACCGGCCCAAAGTGCAACGTTGTTCACACCAGACATACGTGAAGAACCTACACCCATTGTGCCTTTTTCAGCAATAAGCATAACTTTCGCGTTAGGGTGCTTTTTACCTAGCTCGACAATTTCTTGCTGCGCTTCAGGTGTAATCATGCACTGGCCGTGAAGTTCACGGTCTGCACGAGAGTGCGCTTGGTTACCTGGAGAAAGAAGGTCCGTTGAAATATCACCTTCAGCAGCGATATAGGTCACTACTTCAATTTTCTCTGGTACTTCAGGAAGCTTGGTAAAGAATTCAGCTTTTGCGTAGCTTTCTAGTACGTCTTTAGCAATGGCGTTACCCGCTTTAAATGCTGTTTCTAGACGTTCAGTATCAGCTTCGTATAGATAAACTTGAGTCTTCAATACTTCTGCAGCTGGCTTTGCAACTGCTTCATCATCAGAAAGAGCAAGATCTAGAAGTGCTTCTACAGACGGACCACCTTTCATGTGTGAAAGTAGCTCAAGTGCAAACTCTGGCGTGATTTCTTCTACTTTTTCTTCGCCAAGTACAATTTCTTTCAAAAATTGTGCTTTAACACCAGCAGCAGGCGTAGTTCCTGGCAAGGTGTTATAGATAAAGAATTTTAGAGAGTCTTCGCGGTGCTCGTTTGTTGTATCTTTAATTTGAGCAATAATTTCAGACAGCAGTTCTGCACTGTCAATTGGCTTAGGGTTAAGACCTAATTCCGTTTTACGGGTTTCGATCTCTGCCAGATATTCTGAATACAAACTCATATAGTTCTCTCGGTCTTAGTTTTACTTGGGCGTAGTGTTAAGTCGGTCTTAGCTATACGCATATAAAAATGAGGGATATTTTAACTGATTTTTAGCAGTTACGTAATGACTGAAAGTGATCAGTTGGTTATGCAACTGCTCAAACCAAAGTTAAATCAACATCAGCAAGCATAGATGCAAAAAATGACTTTTTGTCGAAAATAATCTTTAACTCTTAATTTCAGTCACTTATAAAAACAAAGATTGAAATACAGAATCATTTTTGAAGAGAATGGTTTGACCAATAAAGATAAATAATAGTGTTGTATTTATGACAAAGATTCATTCTATTTATGGTGCTACCAGTACAAATTACCATCAACTTTAAAGCAAAATTTCAGTTTATTGGTTTTTCATTGTGCTTTGTTCTGTTTAGGTGAAACTTTTACCACCTTGGCATTCTCACCGTCTGTTAGAAGAAGTAGGTTGCCTTGATGATCAACCGCTATATCTCTCAACCGCATTTCTAGTTTGTCAAAAACCTTCGTAGAAACATACGTACTCGAAGTTTTATTGACCGCATATAACACCTTCGCTTTCAAACTGGTAACAAGCAAGGTATCGGTCAGCATTGGATATTGATCATGTGAGTAGTAAATCATAGATGATGGCGCGATGGATGGTGTCCAATTGACAATGGGGTCTGTCATACCCGGGTAGGTTGAAAAAGGTGAAATTCTCGCACCTGAATAGTCTTTTCCTAGCGTAACTACGGGCCAACCATAGTTCGCCCCCTTTTGAAGCAGGTTCACTTCGTCGCCGCCATCGGGGCCGTGTTCATGCATGAATATTTGCCCATGAGGTCCCTGCACTAACCCCTGTGGATTTCGATGTCCCAAAGTGTATACGTAAGGGTTTTCTGGAAAAGTTGGGTTCATTAATGGTTTACCCGCTATTGAAAAACCAAGTACTTTTCCTAACTGGGAACTAACGACTTGCGCTTGCTCTCGATAATCGAATCCGTCACCAGTAGTGACTAAAAAGCTCGGTGCTTGGCTTACGTCGCTTCTTTCCAACTGAAGAAGCTTCCCGCCATAGTGTACAGGCGTATCTTTTGTTTGCTCCACTTCAATTACGGGTTCGATGTCAGTAATACCGGAAGAAAGAGAAAACTCGCCTTTAACTACTGCAAGACGGTTTGCATCATCACGTCCCTTAGAATAACTGATTAGCACAGTGCGGCTGGCGGGGAACTGAGAAGGGATAAGAATATCTAGCACACCTCCCTGCCCTTTTGTATACAAGTTATCAAGAGCCAAAGAGAACTTAGATACTTCACCGTTATTATCGACAACAACGAGTTCACCGTCTCTTGTTACTATCAATATGTGCGTTGTTGCTTTCTCTTGGTCTACAAGAGTTGTCATAGCCTTCGGAAAGCCTAGCGAGGTTACAAAGTTCTCTGTTACTACGTTATTAGCAAAACTTTTTAAAGAAGCCGGGACATCGCTTGTAACTGTCTGTTTTTCAGTACTACGCGCGATTTCGATTTCAGTGTCAGCAACGAGACTTGACGCCAGAGGGTGCGAAATCGCCCCGCTGGCTAGCGCGAAAACCAAAAATTTTTTCATAATACGCACCGACTTCATTGTGATTGTCCTCGCTTATCTTTGCTAATCTAATTTAAGCTATAAAGATGTGCTTAGCTATTAGTCGCAATATAACTACATTTAGTGTTCTTGTTGCGGTTTGTCGATAGTTAATACATGGTAATAACAGACGAATCTTGGAATGTAATACATGAGAAACCTAACTCGCCGCGCAATTTTTCATTTTGTCCCATCTTGGGCAGTCGGTTTCCTACTTGCAAGTGTATTTCATTCAATTTCTGTTTTAGTGGGTCTGGTGCAAATTGGCGTCGAGTTGAATGTTAGTGATTGGCTTTTCATGATACGCCAGGACGCCTTAGGCCTTTTACCCACTTACGGTGCTATTATCGCCGTAACTTTACTGCTGGCTTTTCTAATAACGCACTTTTTGGTCAACCGCCTAAGCCTTAACGAAGTAAAAGACACGAGCAGCGCTACACGATTCATTCTTTTTGCTGCTGCAGGCGGCCTTTCTTTCCTATTGATGCTGCTAGCCATGCAGCCTATTTTAAATGTCACCCTTATTGCAGGCGCTCGCTCGACGCTAGGACTAATAGCACAGTGTTTTGCTGGCTTCTGTGCAGGATACTTTTACAGCTACTTTAGTGATAGTTCCAGCTATCGTTAATAAGTAGGACTTATACTATTAAATAAGCCAACTCTGATGTAAATAAAAAGTTAAGTTTGCTAATGTAAGGAGTATACCCTATACCCTTTGCCTTACTAGGAATAAGCAATATGATAACTTACCCTGATAATGTGACATGCCTGGCCGACTATATCGAAAGTGTTTTTGAGAAGTTCGCTGATAAACCTGCATATACGGCCCTAGGGCAAACTCTCACCTTTGCCGATATCGACAGTAAGTCGTCTGCGTTAGCGCGCTATTTTGTACACGAAGCAAATCTGACTCCTGGTACAAAAGTGGCCATTCAGCTTCCTAACCTTATCCAAAACCCTATTGTCGTTTATGCCGCACTACGCGCTGGACTCGTTGTAGTTAATACAAACCCGCTTTACACCGAGCGTGAAATGAAGCATCAGTTTACCGATAGCGGTGCAAAAGCCTTAGTTATTTTAAGTGACTTACTTCCTAAGTTTACCAAAATTAAAGATGATACTGGTATCGAGACTGTCATTACGACATCGGCAACAGAGTTGCTAGACCCTAGTACAGCGCCAACGCTAGACGGGACGGTTTCTTTTAGCAAAGCAATTGAAAAGGGAAGTGCACTGCCCTCATTCTCTCGCCCTTCAATAAAATTAGACGAACTCGCCATGCTGCAATACACCGGCGGCACTACTGGCGTTTCTAAAGGGGCTGCGCTCAGCAATAAAAACGTATTGGCTAACTGTATTCAGATGCTTGATCGCATAGGTGAAGGTTTTAAAGACGGCGAAGAAGTGTTGGTGTGCCCGTTGCCGCTTTATCATATATATGCGTTTACGGTCGGTATGATGGCGCTATTTGCGAAAGGCACGCACATTATTCTTATCCCGAATCCAAGAGACATCGACGGTTTCATTCAAACACTTAAGCCTCATAAAATATCTGCCTTTATGGGTATAAATACGCTTTTTGTTGGTCTTGGTCGACATCCAGAGTTTGCGAAGCTCGATTTTTCTAATCTTCATCTGACTATGTCTGGCGGTACAGCGCTCACACAAGCGGCTGTATCAATTTGGCGAGATGTGACGGGCAATACTATTACCGAGGGCTATGGCCTGTCTGAAACCGCCCCCGTGGTTTCATTCAACATTCCAGGAAAAGAAGAAATAGGCACAGTCGGCCATGAGCTAGAGGACACTGAGGTAGCCCTGCTCGATAGCTACGACAAACCTGTGGCAGAGGGGGAGTCTGGGCAAATAGCGGTGCGCGGACCGCAAGTTATGATGGGCTATTGGAATCGGGATGATGAAACCGCAAAGGTAATGACCGAAGACGGCTTCTTCAAAACCGGTGATATCGGTATTCGCACAGAATCTGGCGCAATTAAGATTGTAGACCGCTTAAAAGACATGATTATTGTTTCAGGCTTCAACGTTTATCCAAACGAAATAGAAGATGTGCTAACGTCGCACCCCAGCGTGATGGAAGCCGCCGTTGTTGGCAAGCCCGATGATAAGACAGGAGAGCGAGTATGTGCTTATATTACGCTTTCAGGGGATGTATCGACAGAAGTTCTAGTCGAACACTGTAAAACCCAATTGACCAACTACAAAGTGCCAAAATCGATAACGATACTAGAGGAGCTCCCCAAATCTACAGTGGGTAAAATTCTTCGCAGAGAGCTTCGCAGTGCCTAAACAACCAAAGCAACGGCCGGCCGGTTTTACTTGCCAGCCGTTTTTCTTTATAAATCAGTTTATTGCTACGAAAGGATAAGGTACCGACATTGTAAATAGGCGTGCTTCCTACTATAAATTAGGAATGCCGCCATTAAACTTTGTCCATCATGCTTTCAAAGACGTTTTTTTTTAATAGTGTAGATGAGCTGATATCGCAAAAAGACGCATTAAAAGCGTTCGCCCCTTCCCTGCTTATTGTTTATGCCTCGGCCCCATTGCTTACGTCTTCCCAGCTTCATCATACCTTAAATGATGTATGCATTAACTGCGTTGGCTGTAGCACTGCAGGTGAGATTTCAGCGAATAGAGTAGCTACTAATGGTATTTCTATTGTTGTGGTGCGTTTTCAATCTGAGTCATCAGTAAAAATCCACCAAACAACCTTACCCGATATGCCATCGTCGTTTGATACGGGTCATTCCCTTGCAAGTATGATTGAACTGCGAGGGTTGAAAAGCGTTTATTTGTTGGCTCCGGGTGTTGAAATAAATGGTTCAGCCTTGCTTGAAGGTATGATGACGCGCTTACCACAACACATAGGAATAAGCGGCGGCCTTGCAGGCGATAACGGTGCGTTTGAACAAACATACATATTGCACCCCGATGGAATTGATAGCCGCAGCGTTGTCGCTGTTGCTTTTTATGGAGACTATCTTACTTTCGACTATGGCGCACGCGGGGGATGGCGTTCGTTTGGACCCGCTCGGAGAGTGGCGTCGGCAGAAGCAAATCTTCTATTCGAACTTGACGACAAGCCGGCACTGGAAATATACAAAGCTTACTTAGGCGAATACGCAGATGATTTGCCGGCGAGTGGGCTCCTGTTCCCTTTTGAAGTGCTGAATGAAGAGGGCGAGCCAACAGGAATTATCAGAACGATTCTAGGAGTCGATGAGCAGCGCAAAAGCTTAGTATTGGCTGGTGAGGTCAATGAAAATCAGTACTTGCGCCTGATGAATGCATCCACCGAAGACCTTATTAGCGGCGCCATAGAAGCGATCGCGCCTATCTCCCAAAAAAATATTGATGATGATTCACATTGTCTAGCCCTAGTGACGAGTTGTGTGGGAAGAAAGTTAGTCATGGGTGACCGCGTTGAGGAAGAAATTGAAGAGGTAGCGCGGCAACTAAACAATAATACGACTATTGCTGGGTTCTATTCTTACGGAGAAATAAGTCCATCATGCAATGAAACGCAATGTGAACTGCATAACCAAACCTTAACTCTCATGTTAATGAGGGAAAAACATTGAATTCACTATTAGAGCGTCAGTTGCGCCGAGCTTTTCAGCTTAACGACAACGTATCGCTAAAAGCTTGGCTGAACAGCCTCAGCGACGAGAACGACAATAGCACAAGCCCCAGTCAACAATCTCTCAAGCGTGGACTTGCTGCCCTTATTCCTCGAATTGATGAGTCGTACACATTTAACGAGAGAGATATCAAACTAAGAGATAGAAGCTTACATATCAGCTCTGAAGAACTTATTGCTGTCAACAGAAAGGTGCGAGAGGAATTTAACGAACAGAAGGCCGTTGTCGAAACCTTGAGGTTAGCAGTTAACCAACTTCTAGAAGAGCGTAATAAGCCTCTTATAGATGAGCAATTTACTAACTTATCAGATCTTTCTTCGCTCATGTATGAGCTCATACGGGAGCAGCAAAACGCTAATAATGAGCTACTGTTACAGCGCAGAGCAATGGATAAACACGGTATCGTGGCGACCATCGATCTCCAGGGGACCTTGTTATCTGCAAATGATAAATGCTGTCAGCTTTCTGGTTATTCTCGTGATGAGTTGATAGGGCAAAACACGTCTATTTTTCGCCTTCACAATATTTCGAACGCTGAACAAGTCAAAATATTAGAAACCCTGATTAAAGGTGAAATTTGGCAGGGAGAACTAAATAGCTTTACTAAAGATAATAAGCCTTGGACAGTGTTTGCAACCGTCGTACCTATCGTCGAGTACAACCAACGGGTAAACCGTCTCGTCGTCATTTGTACTGATATGTCGGAACAAAAACGTCTTTCTAGAAAATTAAAAAAGGATAGAGCTTTCCATCAGAGCATTACCAATAGTATAGGTGAAGGTGTTTACGCGGTTAACGGTGAAGGTAAAACACAATTTCTCAATCCCGCTGCATCACGCCTATTAGGCTGGACGTTAGACGAATTGAAAGATAGACGTTTTCACGACACCGTTCACTACCAAAACGGCGATGGTACCTTACTTCCAAGAGAACAGTGCCCCGTTAATCTAACGATCAAAAGCGGTAAGCCCTATACCTCTTATGAAGATTTTTTCACCGATAAACGGGGGCGTCTATTCCCTATTTCTATCGTTGCCGTACCGCTACTCGATAAAGAAGGTAAGCCAGATGGACATGTAGGCGTTTTTAACGACATTAGTAGCCAAAAAGCCATCGAGCACAAACTGCAGAAAGCCTATAACGAAGCGCAAGGCGCAAACAAGGCAAAGAGTGATTTTCTCGCGACGATGAGCCATGAAATCAGAACGCCAATGAATGCCATTATTGGGTTAACCCACTTAGCACTCGAGTCAAATGATAGCGACCAGCAGCAACAGTATTTAGAAAAAGTTCAAAACAGTGCTAACGCACTGCTTGAACTTATCGACAGTATCTTGGACTTCTCAAAAGTAGAAGCGAACAAAATCGACATTGTTGATGAGCCTTTCACGTTAACAAGAATCATCGAAAAGTTAGCACAAGTATTTCAAGTTAAAGCTCAACAAAAGCAACTTCAGCTTCTTTTCGACATTCGCTGTAGCACGAGTATTCCCTGTCATGGTGATAGCGAAAAAATCTATCAGGTACTGCTGAACCTTCTTAGTAATGCTATTAAGTTTACTGACAGAGGATGCGTAACACTTATTGTGGAGCCGAAAGACGCCATGCTGATGTTTAGGGTATCGGACACTGGAATGGGGATAAGCGATGAAGGAAAGTCTAAGCTATTTAATGCTTTTGTTCAGGCTGACGCTTCAATTTCAAGAAAATTCGGTGGCACAGGTTTAGGCCTAACTATCTGTAAGCGATTAGTAGAACTAATGGGAGGAGAGCTGCTCCTAGAAAGCAAAGTAAATGAAGGGAGCAGCTTTTCATTTACTTTACCTGTTTGCCGTAGCGATAAAGACGTACCCAATCCACTATTACCTGTCTCATTACCTAAAAACATCATATGCATTAAGACACATGAGAGCGTAAGTTCAGCGTGTGAAGTACTCGGCAACACATTAGAGAGACTCGGCATTCATTGTCAGGTAGTGGATGAAAGCAGCGACAAGCTTCCAGACAATATGCCTTTAAGCGTTGTATTTTTGGCCGAAGATCGAGACAGCTGGAGGCGATTCTCTAATAACCTAGAAGCCGGCGAATACAACAATATCAACATGCGTGTACTGTTAAGCTCATTAAGCCGTCAGGAAGTAAAGAAAAGATTGGGAAATTCATTACCGTCACACATCAATATTGTTGAACTTCCGTTTGTTGATAGCGACATTATTTCTGCCCTTTCGCCGCTGCAAACTTCTACCAAGAAGCAGTTAATAGACGGTCTAGAAAGCAAAAAGTGGCGAAGTATCCGGTTAGCTTCCAAACAAGTATTAGTGGTTGATGACGACCCCATAAGTGTAGAAATCAGTCAGCAAATACTTAGCGACTTAGGAATGACAGTGGTTACTGCCGCCACAGGGAATGAAGCCTTAGCGCTTTGCGAAACCTCAAGTTTTGACGCACTTTTACTAGATTGTCACCTTCCGGATATTTCGGGATACGAGATAGCAGAAAGGCTTTCTCAGCAATACGGCTGGACAATTCCTATAATTGCATTAAGTGCCGATGAAACGCCGGAAGCTTCAGAAACGGCGCTGGCATCAGGTATGTGTTTTCACCTAGTGAAACCGGCCAAAGCTGATGAGATAATCCATACAATAGATACGAACATACACGCAGGTTACATTGAGGTGACCTCTCCTGACGAGCCAAGCCCTTTTATTTCTTCTTTGATGACTTTTTACAATAAATACAGTCAGCAAAGCGTAATGTCAGATTTACTTAACATATTCCACACACCGTCTGTCGACAACTTGCTATTGAAACAATTATATGACGATGCACAACTTATTGGTGCCACCACTCTTGCTCAATGCCTCCACCTACTTATTAGCAAAGATGAAAGACCGGACGCAATCAAAGCAAAACATGTCGCTACACTGTCGTTTGAGCTTGATGCAACGCTTCGCCTCATTGCGCACACGGTAAACAAGGCCACATTAATTGCCGATACACAATTACATGACAATGTAGATGAGACCTCCTTTCTATCGAGTTTGGACGCTATACAGAACGCACTAGAAACCTACGATGCCAAAGCCCTTGAGTATATATCAAGCTTTGCAGCACAACAGGCAGAGTCACGCCACTCTCATGAAATAAATAGAATAAAGCAGCTTGCAGCCGTTTATGATTTTGAAGGTGCTTTAACGTTAATTAACCAATTGAAAGACTATATTTGTAATGAACAAACCGAAGCCGACAAATAATAGATTCAGCGTACTTGTTGTCGATGACGAGCCAGCCAACATTGACATACTGCTTGGCATACTCAGTCCCTATTACGATGTTAAGGTCGCGCCATCTGGCGCTGTTGCTCTGAAAATAGTGCAGCAGTTTACGCCGGACCTAATACTGTTAGACATTATGATGCCAGAAATGGACGGTTTTGAAGTTTGCAAGCAGCTAAAAACAGACAGGCTATTAAGTCAAATCCCAGTTATTTTCGTTACCGCATTGACCCAAGGAGAAAGCGAGGAAAAGGGGTTTAAACTTGGCGCTGTCGACTATATCACTAAACCGGTATCACCGAGCATTACGCTTGCGCGCGTGAAAACACATATAAGCCTTGCTCATCAAATGCGTATCACCGAAAACTTAGTGACAAAGCGGACTGAAGAGCTTAGCAAAAGCCAGCAAAGTGCCATTACTATGTTAGCGACAGCAGGCCATTATAATGATACAGATACTGGGCATCACATTTGGCGCATGGCCGCTTACAGTAAATGCTTAGCGATTGCGTGTGGCTGGTCCTATGACGACGCGTGCTTGCTGGCACAAGCAGCGCCTATGCACGACACCGGTAAAATAGGTATTCCTGACGCTATCTTAAAAGCGCCTCGCCGATTAATAAATAGCGAAATGGAAGTGATGCGCAGTCACGCACAAATCGGTCATAAAATCCTTTCTCAATGCGATACCCCGCTCTTTGCTCTTGCTGCAGAAATTGCCTTATGTCATCACGAAAAGTGGAACGGTACGGGTTATCCCGAGGGTTTAGCTGGAGAAGGTATCCCCGAAAGTGCTCGTATTGTTGCCATTGCTGATGTTTTCGATGCGCTAACGATGAAGCGTCCTTATAAAAAAGCATGGTCTGACGATGAAGCATTTGAACATCTCAAGGAGGGAGCCGGGAAACATTTCGACCCCAAACTGGTGGAGTGCTTTATTTCAATCAAGAAGGAAATATTAGAAACTAAAAACCATTGGAACCAGCTAGAAGCGGAGGGACAAATGGCATCAGTGGCTGATTTGGTTCCCCAATCACGTATAGACTTATAGTCACTACAAAACACTATCTGACAAACCGAATAATTCGCGACTTTTAATTTAATACCAGTCCGCATAGATAATTATCCATGAAGAAATAAAAAAAGGTCGATATTTTATCGACCTTTTCAATTAACGTTTCAACTTAAATGTTAGCTTTAACTAGCACCAAGTTCGGTAGCGATGGCATCTGCCTGACGCTTTTCACCCTGCACAAACTGCTTCCACTGCTGTGCCATAGCGCGGCTTTTCTGATGCTTTTCTGCCTCTGCAAGCTGATTAAGTGCTAGTGCATACTGCTTTTTATTATACAGCGCCATGCCTTTAATCAAGTAAACCAGACCAGGGTTTCTTAAGTCACCTTTTTCAACCGCACGGTCGGCTGCAGCGATGGCATCGTCAAAGCGCTCTTCGTTAAGAAGAATTTGCGCTAACTGTGCATCTAACTCACCGTCTTCAGACAGTTCAGCCGCTTGCATCATAACGGGAATGGCTTTGTCCTGCTCTTTAGCAAGTGACCAGCTTTGACCTAAAAACTTAAGGTTGCGCAAGTTTTCCTCAAGCACACCGTCGTTCATTGCCTGCTCCATCAACTTAGCACCTTTATAAGGTACACGATGATAGTAATAAAGCTGTGCCATGTTAAACACGTCAGCAGACGTATTAACAAACCCGCGCTGGTAAGCAGTTTCCATGATGGCTAACTGCTTGCGCTCTTCACCTAGCTCACCGTACATCCCGGCTAGCTGGATCCAATATTTAGGCTCGTCAAACAACTTCACCATTTTAATAAGAACGTCTTTAACCTTTTGAGGCTGCTTGAGTTCATAAAAAATAGCACGCTGAAGAATTAACCACCCTTCATCAGGGATCATGCCTTCAGCTTCGTGGTCAGCCACCGCCTCAGAAATCCACATTGCTGCTTCGTCGTACTGTTTATTTTGGTAGTACGCCTGGGCTTTTATCACTTTGTTTTTAACCGGAACAGGGCCTGTATTTAGACTTTCCCAACGCTCTAGATAAGTGATGGTGTCGTCGTAATTACCTTGCATAAGGTTAAGCTGAGCCAAACTGAAAAGTGTGGTCATTTCGAACTTTTCAGGAATAGGCTGCTGCTCTACCACCTTAGCAAACGATTCCAGTGCTTTTGCATAGTCTTCGTTGTTGTAATAAATGAAACCGAAAAAGTTATACATCATGGCTTTTTCGTAGGCATTCATAGAGTCGGCCTTATCTTCTACTTCTTTCAAAATAGAAATAGCTTCTTCTACATCGCCAGCTTCATCTGCCGCTGTTTGTGCGCGAGCTAACTGCTCATAGACTTTGCCGCGAAGTGTAGGTACACGTCGGGTTTTCTTTTCGCTCGCTTTTTGCTCTTGCGCTACTGCGTCGTTAGCAACCAACATAGTAGGTACAGATACTGTGGCCGATGCAAATGCAAACGCCAGTGCACTAAGCAAGGTATTCGTCTGTTTTCTCATCATGTTCTGTTACCCATCAATTTGGAACCTAATACGGTTTTGAATACCCGACACTTCTGTTGCTTCACCGTTAACCACGCGAGGCTTATATTTGAATTTCATAGCAGCATCAATCGCTGCTTGTTCGAATATACCTTCTGGGTTCGCTTCTACAACAATTGGGTCGCGCACCGCACCTTGCTTAGTTACTGTAAATTCAACAATAACAAAGCCTTCAATACCCCGCTGAAGTGCACGTCGTGGGTATACCGGCGCAACCTTAACGATTGGAAGGTATTCACCGTCACCTGACTCAAGGGCCAAGCCTCCATCTAAAGAGATGTCGTCTCCCACTTCGGCCCCGAAATCCATCGACGTACCTTCTGCATCAGGAGAAGGCGAGTCCATTTGAGGTTGCTCCATTGGCGGAGGTGGCTCTTTTGGCTTAGGTGGCTTCTTCGGCTTACGATCTTTTTTCTCAACCTGTTCATCCTGCTTAACCCTTACAAAGTCAAGCACGCTTCCCTTGGGCGGCTCAGTTAGAGCGCTGCCACCCATCTTGATAAGCGATTGCATCAAGAAGAACAGGCCTAACGTGATCGCAAGGGAAATAACAAATGCGATTAAATATCGTGGCATGATTTATTGCTCTTGGGCTGCAATCGAAACATCGTAAACGCCTGCTGCTCGCGACGCGTCCATAACCTTGATCAAGGTTTCTGTTGTGGCCTTTTTGTCAGCCTGAATAACAACAGTACCCTGAGGGTTTTCAGCGTGTAAGCGCTCAATATTCGCCTGCACTGCGCGAACGTCGATACGACGTTTGTTAATCCAGATTTCACCTTTATCTGAAATAGCGATAAGGATATTAGCGCGGTCCTTTTTCACAGCAGTGGCTGCTTCAGGGCGGTTAACATCAATACCGGCTTCTTTCACAAATGACGCAGTCACGATAAAGAAGATCAACATGATAAATACAACGTCCAGCATGGGCGTCATGTCGATGGCTGCTTCTTCTTCATCGACTAAGTTTTGAAAGTGCTGCTTCATAATAAATACCTTACCTTAACGCTTAGCTAGCATTAACGTTGAATAATTAATGCATCCTCAAGATGCGTGCGTTCTGATTTCACCATACGAGTTAACCAGGTAGCGGCGAATACGCCTGAAAGTGCGCCAACCATACCCGCCATTGTCGGAATAGTGGCTTTCGATACACCTGAGGCCATTGAACGAGCGTTACCTGAACCCGCAATCGCCATCACATCGAACACTTCAATCATACCGGTAACCGTTCCCATCAAGCCCAGTAGCGGACAAAGTGCTACCAGCGACTGGATTATTGGGATGCTGCCGTTGAGGCGCATGGTTAACTGTGAAATTGTTTTCTGACGAACTTGCTCAGCGAACCAAGAAGAGCGATCGGCACGTGCAGTCCACATTGCTACCGCTTCTTTCTTAGCTTGCTTGTGCCAAACCATCAGGTACATCGCACGCTCGAGGATCAAAAGCCACATAACGAATATCAGCAGACCGATGACCAGGAGAACCTGGCCACCTGTTTCTGTGAAATCGCGAATTGCTTCTAGAAACTCGATCATGATTAGCCTCGCTCAGCGCGCTCTGCAATTACGCCAGACGCCTGTTCTTGTAGGATGTACACAATGTTCTTAGAACGTGTGTTAAGCATTGCATAAAGCAGTGTCATTGGAATCGCTACAACTAGACCTAGTACTGTTGTTACAAGTGCTGTTGAAATACCACCTGCCATCAGTTTCGGGTCACCTGTACCAAACAAGGTAATTGCCTGGAAGGTATTAATCATACCGGTTACTGTACCTAGTAGACCCATTAGCGGTGCAACTACTGAGATAATCTTAATGATAGTTAGGTTACGACCTAGCTTTGGTACTTCGCCCAAAATCGCTTCTGTAAGGTGAAGCTCAAGTGCCTCTACATCTGCGTTTGGATATTCATCACGAACTTTAAGTACACGGCCAAGCGGGTTGTTAGTGTTAACTTCTTTGCTCTTAAGCTGCTTGTTCACTTTCATGCGCGTTAGTGTAAGTGTTACTAAGCGCTCAAGTGCAAGCAGTAGACCAAATGCACCAACGATAAGAATGATATAACCTACAACACCACCCTGCTCTACGCGCTCTTTAAGATTTGGCGCTTGAACTAGAAGCCCAAGGATAGAGCCACCTGTTGGGTCGATTCCGAACTGAACTAGCTCACCATTTGATGCTTGTAGTTCTGCAGCAGAGTCCATGTAGCGGTCAGCAGGCTGACGCACTAATTCAGATACTGTACCTGTTACGCCGTTGTAGTCTAAGTATTTGCCGTCAGCAACTAGAGCAAATGGACCAACGCGTACTACCGACTTATTCACTTTCTCACCGCCAGCTTCAACAACATCGGTTGTGAAGGTCGTGACTTTGCCTGACTCAGTCATTTCGCGCTGCATTTCAAACCAAACGCGCTCAATTTCTTCAATTGATGCAAGCTTAGAGCTTGAACCCATATCTTGCGCCATCTGGTCTAAGAACTCAGAACGGCCTTGAATTTGCGCAGAAATTACTGAGTTATAGAATTTATTTTTGGTGTCGCCAGCGATTTGCTGAAGCACACCGAATAACTCTTTTAGTGAACCAAGACGTGTATCAAGTGCACCGTTTAAGTCTGCCAGTTTAAATTCGTTTTCTTCAAACTGTGTTTCAAGCTGTTCGGATTGCGCTAGCATCTGGTCACGCTTTTCACGGGTTTCGCGAAGAATGCGATCTTGCTCTGCACGTTGCGCTTGGAAATCACGCTCGCGCTGTTTGTTTTGCTGAGACTGTGCGAACTGCCCTTCTTCTAATTGCTTAAGAAGTGCGTCTAAGTCCATTGCACGGTCGCTTTGTGCGAAAGCACCAACGCTGATGCTAAGGGCTGCTAGACCAACAGCGATACGTTTTACTGTGTTAAACATTCTCATCAACCTCTTAGTCTGTAATTGCCACTGGCAGCATTAGCAAGTCTGGTGCAAGTTGCTTCTTCGCCATGCGCAGACCTTTTGTAATTTGTGTACGGTAGCTGCTATCAAGCTCTTCCCACTGACGAGTTTGCTTGTTCCAAACACCCTGCATGCTTGCATCACGTGTTTGATAAATTAGCGCTGTACGACCAAGGCGTAGGAATTCAACGTCACGCTCTTGACCGTTAATTGAATGAATACCGCTGTACGCTTCCATAGTGCGGCCGTAGTCCATTTCTACTTGGTACGCTTCCATTACGCGGCGGAATTTTTCAGACGCTGCAACGTCAGCGCGGTCCATCATGGCGCGAAGGTCAGCTACGCGATTCGCGCGCTCTTCTGGAAGGAAAGGTACGTCTAAAGCAACGAACTGCTCTAGGCCGTCAATCATGCGCATCATTAGTGGCGTGATTTGACGCTCAACAACAGACACTTCATCGATAGCAGCATTTAGGTCTGCCATTTCTTGTTCTTGGTTATTGATTTGCTTACGAAGCTGAGTGTTATAAACCTCAAGGCCTTCGATTTCTTTCATCAATGTTTTGAACTGTTGAAGTTTGCTGTCAATTTGGTCGGTAATACCGTTAATTTTTTCTTGCGATTTCGCCGCTGACTCATTTATTTTCGCTGCCTCATCGACAACGGGTTTTAAGACTTCATCGTCTTGTGCAAGTACGGGTGTCGCTGCTAGCGCACCTGCTACAAGCAAAGCATTGATAAGCTTCATACATTCAAACCTTTAAAGTTAAAAGAAATCGGTTGTATCCGACTATAAATTTCTGCGCGTAGGATAGGAGTTTTCTGTGACAGTTTTATTACGGAACTGTCATAAATAGACCAAAAGTGTCATCTATGGCATATAAAAAAGGCCGCTGTTTAGCGGCCTCTGTAGTAAGTTCAGGTTTAGAAGTCGTATTTAAATGACAACCTTATACCTGTACCTCGTGTCTCAGACCTAAGCAGAGTATCGTTGAACTCAATTTCACGATCTTCGCCAAGGATATTCTGAACACGTAATGTGACAGTGCTATTAAAGTCTGGGTAGTACTTGTACACCATATCAAGTGAATGGAATGGTTGTTCGAAGTTATCATCGAAACCATCGATACCCGGAATTAGAATACGCTCACCAAATACGTTGTACACGAGAGACGCAGTGTGTTCACCATTGTCTGAGTCGTAACCCAACTGCATGTTCAATACATACTGAGAGTGACCCGTCATACGTCGCTCAACGTTTGTAATGGCCGCAGACACACCAGTTTGCTCTACAATATTCTGACGATCTAGTACAATTTCTGAGTCACTCACGGTAATGTTACCCGTGGTAAACAAGTTGTCCCAAATACCGTCACCAATAAAGGCTAGGTCCTGTAGGAATTCAACTTCAACCCCGTACACTTCGCCAGATTCAGCATTAGCAATACGAATAAGCGGAGGACCATCCTGAGCCGGAGACTGCACTGATTCGATAGGTGCTTCCATATCTTTGTAGAATAAACCTACCGATACGTTGTTACCTGCTTCACGGTACCATTCCCAACGTAAATCGTAGTTAATTATATCCGTAGTACTAACACCAGGAGTACCCGCGATTGGGAAGTTAGTTAACGGGTCTAGGTAAGTAGCTGATGATACTTCACGAAGATCAGGGCGAACTACCGTTTGACCAATGCTGGCTCTTAGCTGCATATCGTCTTCTAGGAAGTAAGTCACTGCAAGCGCCGGATAAAAACCATCTTCTTGGAATGCCAGTTGAGAGCGGTCTGCTTCGTCACTTAAATCGAACTGGTTAGTACGCGGATCTAAAGGCGCCACTACCTGACGGAAGTCTTCATAACGTGCACCACCAGTGAATCGCCATTTGTTATCATAGAAGAAATCGGCTTCAAAATAGTAAGCATCGACTTTTTGACCAGCAACGTAATCATCGCCCGCAATGGTTGTATCACGGATAATCGGGCGACTAGACAAAGATAAAGTGTCTAAAACACTGTCGCTGAAGATTTCGCTGAAGTCGTTACCGTCTAAAACTGAACGGTCTTCAACACCAAGCGTATTAATGTCGAAACGACGGTTTTCAGCACTACGTGTTTTTGTGACGAAGCTTGCACCCACTTTGTACTCAGTTTCCCACTTACCCATTGTCATGGGGTAAGTAACGTTATAGCCAAAGTTCTCCAAGCGGTCGTGAAGGTCTTGAAACGTATATCGAGCCGCGGTCTGTGCATCAGATAGGAAGATTTCATTTTCATCGTCAAAGATGCCATCTTCATTCACATCTTCCATAACGAAGCGTGCGTTAAAGTTACCTGGCGCATGACGTACAGAACGGCCTAATGAGTAAGTCCAGTCAATACCCATGAAATTTAGTTCTGGGATAGTGTGCTGACCTTTAAGCTGATTGGTATATAGCGAGCGCTCTTCATACTGAACGTCGATATCTCTAATACGCAAGCCTTCTGCTTGGTTCAAATTTTCTGTGTTACCAAACATCTCGCGAATTTCATCGCGCGTATCGTTTAGTACAATAAGACTATAATCGATACGATGCTGACGGTTATAGTCTACACCAAGAGTTAGCAACGACGACCAAGTCACTGTTCGTTCGGTGCCCTGAATATCGTCGAAGAAGCGAACATTAATAATGTCGTCGCCCACTAAGTCAGGGTCTTGAAGTTCATATTCTTCTGATGAACGTGTTTGCGCTGAATAACGAGAAGTTACTAGGAAGCCAAAACGCCAGTCTTCATCGTAGTCGTAACTGTCACCATAGGTCACGTTAAAGCGCATATCAGGGTCAGCCGACGTTCTTTCAAGGCCATATTCTCTGTTAGTGCCTTTAAATAACTCTAGTGCCTCTTCTGGCTCTAGATCGTCCAAGAAGTTCTTTGAATCCCAACGCTCTTGGATTGCAGCAGAGGCTGCACGAGTACCGTCGTCTTCACCTGTCCAGTCGCGACCGCCACCAGCATAATCCAGGACATCGCCAGAGTTTTCCGTATCGATACCAACCGCAGCTGATACGTTGAAAACACGCTGTGTAGGTATAGATTTCAATCGGATATTTACGTTACCGCCACCGAATGCCGCAGGCATAGACGGTGAATACGATTTTTGAACCGCAAGGCTTTCAATAATGCTCGACGGGAACAAGTCGAGAGGTATTACGTTACGCGTTGGATCTGGGCTTGGCACGATTGCGCCGTTTAATTGTGTTGATGAGTAACGCTCACCAAGACCACGAACGTAGATGAAACGACCATCTACCAGTGTTAGACCAGTTACACGGCGAAGTGCACCCGCAGCATCACTGTCACCAGTACGAGCTATCTGCTCAGCACCCATGATGTCAGCTACGAATGCTTGATTTTTTCGTTCTTCCATTACTGCCGTTGCCGTGCCCTTAAGGCGCGTACCGGTAGCGACAACTTCCTCAATCACTTCTTCTTCATTTGATTGAGCGAAAGCCATAGACGTTGGAAGCACAATGCTCGCTGCAACGGCTAGGCTGATGGGTTTTAGAAGAAACCTGTTAGCAGGTCTGTTCATGATGAACCTCTTTAGAAAGGAATACATTCACGAAAATAATTCGTGTCTTACAAACTTAAAAGCAAGTGCGCCACTGTTGCAACGCACTTGCTTATTTTTAGCTATGCGAACTGGGTCTTATTCAAGACCAACAGTCCATCCCGCAGTCCAGTCGTTATCAGCGTCTTTAACTGCGCCGATAAAGTCTACTGAAGAAAAGAAGCTGTCTAGCGTCGATACGTCAGTCGCTACAGTTGCATCTACTGTGTAGATACCGTCAAGTACTGTTGCAGTGTTATCTAGCAGACTGTTACCTGTTTGAGCAGTGAACCACGCTTCTTGGCTGAAGTCGCCAGAATCTTTGATATTTTCTGCACAAGCTAATACAGACGTTTCAAAAGTAAGCTGCGGTGTATTAGTGCCATCCATGTTAGCAAGTAGCGTGGTATCGCCATCGCTTAGGTCAGCTTCGAAACACTCGCCCATACCCGCAGGACCGGTTACAACAAAGTTGTAAAGCTGAGCATTTGTTTGGTCGCGAAGTAGAACACCCTCTGAATCAGCGTTAGCTGTATCAAACTCATTACCAATAATCGTCATGTTAGCGACCATAGGATTTGAGAATGCAAGGCCATCACCGCCGTCACCGTCGCCTTCAATTGCGCGGTTAGCATCTGAGTTATCGTCTGCATGCTTAACAAGTACGAACTGAAGCTTACCTATGTAACCGTTATCCCAGTCGACAGAGTCATCTTGGATGCCTGTTAGCGTAAGATACTTAACGTTTACTGCGCCGCCGAAGAACTCAACACCGTCATCTGCGTTTTTGTGTACTTGAACATACTCAACAGTAGTACCAGAACCTACGCCACCAAACGTAATACCGTTAAGTTCGTTATCAGGTGCAATTTCGAAACCACCATGCATAACGCGAACATAGCGAAGTGTACCAGAACTATCTGTGTTATCCGTACCACCGAATACTGCACCTTCTTGCGCACCTTCAACTTGTAGTGAACATGAAGTGCCGTCTTGTGGACACTTAGTTGATTCGCCGTTACCTAGAACAATCATGCCGCCCCATTGGCCCGCTTCACCTGCTTCAAGACCACCGACAACGTGGTCACGTGAAGTGAATGTAATTGGGTTTTCGGCAGTACCGTTTGCATTAATCTCTGAGTCACGGCTAATTACTAGGTAATCATTGCCTGATGCGCCGTAAACCGTTACGCCAGGCTCGACAGTAAGGGTTGCGCTGTTTTCTTTGTCGCCACCTACGAATACTGCACCTGAAAGCGCGTAGAAGTTACCTTCTGTAAGTGTTAGGTCAGACGTGATAGTGCCAGATACTTCGCACGTAGTAGTCGAACCATCTACTGGAGTGATTGACGTTGTACCTGATGGGCAGCCAGAGGCCGTTTCTACTAGCTCGATGTTACCGCCACCGAAACCGAATGCCCAGCCTTGACGCCAGTCATCTTCGCCAATAGCACCAACGAATGTGTTCGCTTCAAAGAAAGTATCAAGCAATGTAGATGCGTCGCCACCTGCGGTAAGCAGTTCGCTTTGCGCAGTTAGTGTACCGTCAGGGTTAAGACCAAGGTTTGCACGGTCTTCAAACGCGATTAGCTGGTTGCCTTCTTGACCTGTAAACCATGCTTCTAGGTCAACTGCACCTTCAGGAGTGTTAAACGGTTCAGAGCACGCTATGGCTGAGTAAGTCATAGTTAGGTCGCCGTCAGAAAGGTTAGCTTGAACCGTTTCGTCGGTGTCCATCTCTAGACATTCACCCATACCTTCTGGACCAGTGATAAGGAGGTTCATTAGGTTTGCGCCAGTCTGGTCGCGCAGTAGAAGGCCTTCAGAGTCAGCGTCAGCTGTGTCGAAAGTGTTACCAATAACTGTCATGTTAGCGATCATTGGCTTAGAGAACTCTAAACCGTCACCGCCGTCGCCGTCGCCTTCAATACCGCGGTTCGCGTCAGAGTTGTCAGCGGCATGCTGAACATAAACATACTGAAGCTTACCTTTATAACCGTTGTCCCAGTCTACTGAGTCATCTTGGTTAGCGGTTAAAACTAAGTGTTTCGCGTTTACCGCGCCACCGAAAAATTCTACACCGTCATCAGCGTTGCTGTGCACTTGCACATAGTCAACCTCTGTACCTGAACCAACACCACCGAAAGTAATACCGTTAAGTTCGTTGTCTGGCGCAATTTCAAAACCCGCGTACTTAACTACAACGTATTTAAGGATACCAGAGCTGTCAGTATCGTCAGTACCACCGAATACTGCACCTTCTTCTGCACCTTCTACCTGAAGCGCACAGTCAGAACCGTCTTGTGGGCACTTAGTTGACGTACCGTTACCAAGAATAACTACGCCGCCCCATTGGCCAGCGCCAACTTCATCACCAACAACATCGTTAAAAGATGTCATGATGATAGGCGCTGATGCTGTACCTTCAGCTTCAATTTGTGAATCACGGCTTACTACAAGATAGTCAGCGCCAGTACGACCAAAGATCACTGTGCCTTCTTCGATTGCAAGTGTCACGCTGTCAGCTTTGTCGTTACCGATAAACACTGGACCTTCAAGCGCCCATACTTTGTCGTTGGTTAGCGTGATAACGCCTTGGTCGTCAGCATCGTCAGCTGTTAAGCGACCAGAAAGAACGCGTACTTCAACCGTTTGGCCGAACGCATCAGAAACTTCACCACTTAGGAAAGAGCTTACTTCACCAGGCGCTGTATCAGTTGAACCTGTATCGCCACCAGTGTTGCCGCTATCAGTGTCACTACCATTATTGTTTGTTGTATTAGTAACGCTGTTATCAATATCGCCTTCGCTAATATTGATGTCGCCGCCACAGCCTGCTAGCACAAGAGCAGTAGCAATAGCTGAAGCTTTGAAAAGTTGCTTAAGTTCCATGTGTTTCTCCAAGTACGGTATAATTATGGATTTTGAAAACGCGGAAACTTTACCTAAGGTAGATGACACATTTGTTACATTACTGCGCTGTAACAAAAGTTTCATAGAAAAAGTTCAATTTTGGACTAAAAAACACACATCAAACGTCTGATACGAAGTATATATCCGTTTTTTCGTCTATTTTTCTATAGCTTACCAGCATGACGATTATATGACCTCAATGAATGCGGGCATGATATTGCTTAGGTACCTCCTTTTTCCAACTGCAATTAGCAGGTCAATTGCGATTATAACTCTTTAATTTGTGACGTTAATATGACAGCAAGAAGCGGTATGGGAAGGGTTTCATACCTGCTCTCAGTGACGAGAAAACAGTAAGTTAAATGTACATCGTTGGACGTGAGTCAGTCGTTAAGGTTTAACACATTTCATTCACCAAGTAGTCGGCGTTGGCGAACCAGTACGTCTTCACGAATGGGGAAATATCCGTCTCTTAACACCTGCTGCTGCCCTTCCTGTGACAAGATATAGCGCAAAAACTCCCTTTCTAAGGTAGGTAAAGGCTCGCCGGGCTTCTTATTTATCACCAAATAAAGAAACCGTGCAAAGGGGTAGGTTTCGTTACGCACCGTATCAATAGAAAGAGGAATTAAGCTATCTAGCGACTCACCTAAAGGCAGAGCACGAACACCTGCGGTTTTATAGCCGTATGCGGCATAGCCAATTGCGCCAGTGCCGCTCGCCACAGACAGTACTACAGAAGCAGAACCTGGTTGCTCATTTACTGTATTTTTGAAATCACCATCGCACAGTGCCATCACCTTAAATAAGCCGTAAGTACCCGATACTGAATTTCGACCGTACAGCCTGATAGGAGAGCGGTAGCCCATATCATTAACGCCAAGCTGAGACCAGTTGGTAATAGCTGTATTGCTGCCACAGAACTGGGTTTCAGAAAATACAGCATCAACTTGTTCAAGGGTCATACCCGGAATCGGGTTGCGCCTATCTACAAAAATGGCGATGGCATCCATTGCTACTTTTAATACCGTAGGCGGGTAACCGTGAACTCGTGTGAAGTCGCGTATTTCACTAGGTTTTAATTCCCGGCTCATAGGGCCTATGGTAGCCGTACCTTCAATCAGCGCAGGCGGAGCGGTAGATGAACCAGATGCCTGTATTTGGAAGCCGACCTGAGGATAAAGAGTTTTGAACTCCTGTGACCAAAAAGTCATTAAGTTTGCCAGCGTGTCAGAGCCTACTGAGGATATTTTCCCTGCCACACCAGGCTTGCGTTCGTAGGCCGGCACTTGATACGTGCTTGGAGCTGATGAAGCACTTTGAGCTACCTGCGGTTTAGCGAGTATTTTTAGTGGTAACAACAGGCTTACAGCCAACAATAAACTTATAACACCGCGGTATAGTCCATTCACTATGTTATGACACTTGCTCACCAAAGTTGACTGCCTCTTAAAGTTACAGCTGTTCTGCAATTAACTCGTTATCCAGCACGAAAGAAAAATTACTGCCCTCGCCCAACATACTGCTTATTTCAAGGCGGGAATTATGATGGCTTAGCACGTGTTTTACAATCGATAGCCCTAAGCCCGAACCACCGGTTTTACGGGAACGTGCTTTATCCACACGGTAAAAGCGTTCTGTTAAGCGATTAAGGTGATTCTGTTCAATGCCATCACCATTGTCTACTACAGAAAACTGGGCGCCGCTCGCACTGCGACGCCAATATACATTGATTTCACCACCAGCAGGGGTGTAGTGAACGGCGTTAAACACCAAATTAGAACAGGCACTACGCAGTTCGGTTTCTACGCCAAAGACAAACAACTCTTCGTCAATGTGAAACTTAATAGTGTGGCTCTTTTCTTTATTAAGGGCCTGCGCTTCCCTTTCTACTTGAGAGAGCACAGCAGGAATATTTACTACATTTTCGTAAATACGTTCTGAACTTGCTTCAATACGCGATAGTACTAGCAAATCTTCTATTAAGTTTTGCATACGTTGCGTTTGCGATGTCATTTCTTTCATCGCTTTGTGCATAAACGGGTCTGACGCTTCATCAACAGGAAGGATTTCTAAATACCCATTAATAACCGTAAGTGGCGTTCGAAGCTCATGAGATACGTTTGCCACAAAGTCTTTACGCATTTCTTCAAGTTGAGACACTCGCGTTATATCTCGCGCAATTAAAAGGAGGTGCTCATCTCCATAAGGCATTATTCGATATTCGAAGGTTTTATTGGGGTTAGTCGGCGACGGTACTTCAATAGGGTATTTGTAGTTACCCGCGTGAAAGTACTGAATAAATTCAGGGTGACGTAGCAGGTTGTCTATACGCCGGCCTGAATCTTGAGGCCATTTTAACCCTAGATCTAAGCGTGCAAGGCGATTACACCAAATAATACATGCCTTTGAATCAACCACTACCGCTGCATCCGGTAGGGCTTCCGAACCCTCTCTAAAGCGTTTTACTAACTCGCCAAGTTCTTTACGCTTGTTGCGGTTTCGACGCTGAAGATAGTAAATACCTTCATAAATATGCTCCCATACGCCTCGTACAGTAGGGGGAGACATCTTGCGGCTGTGCCACAGCCAGCGATTCAGCTTATAAAGGTGCCAGTAGTTAAACAACAGCAACAAAGTCGCGCCAATGGCGACAGCGAATAACATATCATCCAGATACCACCCTACCAGCGCAAAAACCACAAGGAATAGCACTAAGCGCAAAGTACTTCTCAACCAAGAGAACGGGTAATACATGAAATAGCTCGCGTTGTTGAAAATGGAAAAAGGGGCGCGTTAAGGTGGCGCACAGGCGTGAAGGAAATGGCGTCATACCACTCCCTAAACACTACGTCTTATTAAAGCTTAGTAGAAAAACGATAACCCGCACCGCGTACGGTTTGGATCATAGCATCATGTCCGTGGCGAGAGATAGCTTTGCGCAAGCGTCGTATGTGTACATCTACCGTTCTATCTTCAACGTAAACATTGGTGCCCCACACGTTATCAAGAAGAAGTTCTCGGCTATATACTCGCTCTGGATGAGTCATGAAAAAGTGTAATAGCTTAAACTCTGTCGGCCCCATATCCAATGGCTCTTCATTAGCCATAACGCGATGGGATACAGGCTCAAGTTTAAGTCCGTTAAACTCAATCGGCTCTTCGTTTGATGTGGGCGTAACTCTGCGCATTACTGCTTTAATTCTTGCCACTAGTTCCTTCGGCGAGAAGGGCTTAGTCACGTAATCATCGGCTCCTGCATCCAGGCCGCGAATTTTATCTTCTTCTTCGCCACGGGCGGTAAGCATGATGACGGGAATGTCACGAGTAAACTCGTGTTGTTTTAAACTTTTAGCTAGCTGAACACCGCTTCCCCCCGGTAGCATCCAATCCAGTAGGATTAAATCTGGGTAAGGCTCGCAAATTTTTTCTTGCGCGATGTCGAAATCTTCGGCTTCAATAATATTAAAACCAGATTGCTCAAGTACAAACTTAAGCATCTCACGGATAGGCGCTTCGTCCTCAACCACCAACACTGTACGAGACATCGTAATATTCCTGCTCATTTATAAACGCCGTTATTATTAATGTGGTCTGTGACAGTTTTATTAAAACGATTACATTAATGTGTCAAGTTTAATACGTTTATAAAACACGCTTCGTCCAAAGTTTATACATAGAATCTTGTTTATTCATAAAATTGCGCATATTCTTGAATTGTCAAAAATATCTACATTTATGTCATTTAAAATAGTGCTCTTGCCATAAGTGTGATTATCATAAAAAGTCTGAAGTAACAGGGGTGTGTTTTTCTATGGCTGCGGTCAAGACAGGGTTATCAAGGAAGCTCTTAGCAAGGGTATTGTCGGTATACTTTGCGCTCACGCTTCTTGTGACTGTAGGACAGATTTTCACTGAATACCTCAGCACGAAAAATCACGTCGAAAGCGAGCTTCAAACGTTAAAAAACACCTTTTCCTCTAGCCTAACTCGCGCGCTGTGGGAGCTGAACAATGATCAAGTACGTGCCATTTCCGAAGGGTTAATGTCACTGCCTATCGTAGAGGGGCTTCAAGTTCGAGGTGAAAATGGCAACTATATTGCGGAATACGGCATTCGAGTTCAGCGCTCTCCAGCGCCCGTCGATCAAGAGCTAATCGAGGATCATTCCGGTGGCGTTTTTAGCTATAGCTTTCCATTAGTTTTCAAATTCTCTGGCCGAGAGTCCACCGTAGGCGATGTTACTTTATACTCAAGCTTCGATACTATATTTAGCCGTATTGAAGTGGGTGTTTTCTTTCTTATCGGCAACGCGATAGTGAAAACAACCTTCCTCGTTTTCTTGTTTATGACAGCCTTTCGCACCATGCTCTCTGAGCCCTTACAGTCCATCACTGAGCAAATGGGCAATTTTGACCCACAGCACCCCGCAGAGAGTAAATTCAACATCAAATTGGATGATGACAACGAGTTGTTGCAACTCAAAGAGTCATACAACAATGTTATTGACGATCTTATCGTTTCAAATGACAAGCTTAAAGATGCGCAAAGCGAGCTAACGCTTGCCAATAAAAAATTAGATGATCAAAACCTTATTTTAGAGCAGGAAGTTGCAAAGAAAACTGCGTCATTGTCACAAATCATGCTGGATTTAGAACAGCAAAAAGACGAACTTATTGCCCACCAGCGAGAACTTCGCCAAGAAAATGAAAATCGCCAGTACATAGAAGCAGAGCTTCGCAAACGTAACCAAGAACTCGCGAGTTCAATGGACACCCTTAACCAAGCACAAGAGCAGCTAGTAGAGTCAGAACGCATGGCTTCACTTGGTGGCCTTGTGGCCGGTATTGCACACGACGTGAATACACCGTTAGGCGTAAGCGTTACCGCAGCCAGTTTTCTGCAAGAGCGACTAAACAACCTGAAGACTGATTTTGAAGATAAAAGCCTGACCAGTAAAAATATGGCAAGCTTTATTGACGAAGCCGAGCAGACTGCGCTTTTACTCTTAAGTAACCTAGAGCGCGCATCAGACCTTATCGCCAGCTTTAAGCAAGTGGCTGTTGACCAAACTAGCGAAACCGAGCGTGAGTTCGTGTTAGGCGAATACATCAACGAAATTATTCAATCTCTAAAGCCAAGTTTTAAGCATACAGACCATCAGATTAATCTGACCTGCCCGGATAACTTAATTGTAACCTGTGCCCCTGGAGCTATTGCTCAGATTGTAACAAATATGGTCGTTAATTCGATTACCCACGGCTTTGAAAGCAAAAATGCCGGCAAGATTACTCTCGATGTAAAAGAAGAAGGCGATAATGTTGTTATTTACTACAAAGATGACGGCAGAGGCTTAAGTGAAGAAGAATTAAGTCAATTATTTGATGCTTTCTTTACCACCAAACGAGGACAAGGTGGCAGCGGTCTTGGCACACATATTATGTATAACTTGGTTACCCAGTCGCTGCAAGGCCACATTGAAGCAGATAGCACACTCGGCAATGGCTTGCAGTACACCATTCGTTTTCCCAAAAGAAGTGCGTAACCTTTTTAGTATTTTTAATCTGGGAAGCACTTAACAGCTTCAAGTATCTAACAACCTTTTATTCAATTGCGCCGCAAGCCTTACGTTGGTACGCTTGCGCCCTATTTTTATCAAGAGAATGCTTACACTATGTGGTTTAAAAATGTAAAAGCCTATCAAATTACTCAGCCGCTATCGCTAGACGAGGGTGATTTAGAGCGAGTCTTAAACGAGCATGCTTTCCGCCCGTGCGGCAGTCAAGATTTGGCAACCATGGGATTTGCCTCTCCGTTTTCACAGGCTGGTAAGCAAGGCACTATGTTTCATGTTGTTCAACAGCGTTTTTGGATAACGCTGAAGAAGCAAGAAAAGATCTTGCCCAGTGCTGTGGTCAATGCCGAGCTTGACGAAATGGTAGCTAAAATTGAAATGGAAACGGGTTCACCAGTTGGCAAAAAAGCCAAAGCAGACCTTAAGCAAGAAATCCAAACCCGCCTGCTGCCACAGGCCTTTACAAAGAACACCTACACCCACGGTTTTATCTCACTTGCCGACAACTTGGTGGTGGTTGATGCGTCATCTGACGGCAAAGCCGAAGCTTTTCTGGCTATGGTCAGAAAGGCCATAGGTTCACTTCCAGTAGTACCCTTTACGCGCAGAAGTCTTCAAAGCGAACTTACGCACTGGGTTACTGAGTCAACACCAGAAGGCGTTGGACTACTTGAAGAAGCTGAACTTAAGTCTACCGATGATACAGGTAGCGTTATTCGTTGTAAGAACCAGCCGCTAGATAGCGAAGAAATTAGTATTCACCTAGATGCCGGTAAACTGGTACAAAAAATCGCGTTTGAATATGCAGAAACCCTAACGGCAATTATGTGTGAAGATGGCGCTATTAAGCGTATAAAGTTCACAGACCGTATTAAAGAAGAAACTGACGACGTACCAAAAGATCAGGTTGAGGCGCGCCTTGATGCAGAGTTTGCGCTAATGTCAGCGGAAATTTGTACGTTGCTGAACTTCCTTCGTGGTGCGCTTAATCTTAACGACGATAGTTTGTAAGCGAGCATAAATATGAGAGGCGTCGCTTAAGTATAAGAGGCGCCTCATAAATCTGCGGAGCGGTTCGTATAAATTGCTCGATCGATTTAAGCCGGATAATGGATTACCACAATGAAGCGCGTTTCCCCTACTTCGTCTCGATAGCCGTGGGGTTGATCTGCACGCAATATACATTGCTCTTGCGCCTGATAAGTGTGCCACTGCCCCTCTTGCAAAACCCCCAACTTTCCTTGTAATACGTGAATGTGTTCAGTTACACCTACCTGGTGCGCAGAAGAGTGCTGCTCATGAAAGTCCTTCAAACAAAGCTCAAACATTTCAAACTGGGTTATTAAATTAAACGGAAATAAGGTTTTTATTGATACATTTGGGTCATTAGCAAACTTGTTATCCTCGTGTTGAGAAGAACGCTCAACATCGTCATTGGATAAAAAAGAAGAAAATGAACACTCAAGTCCTGTCGCTATCTTCCATAAAGTTGCGATTGTAGGGCTCGACTCACCCCGCTCTATTTGTCCTAACATAGCTTTCGATACCCCCGTCAATTGTGCGGTTTTATCAAGGGAGAGCCCTCGCCCTTTACGGACAGATTGCAGATGTTTTGCAATACTTTTTGAGATGGCAGAAGGCTGTGCATTCGCTTTTGACATTCGATTAGGGCCTTTTATTTTTTCACAAATACTACCAAACCACTTGTGCGCTATAACGCACAGATGGTAAGTTGCAATTTGTACGTTATAGCGCACAAGCAGTTTGAATAGCATACTCCATAAGCGCGAAGACTTCGACAAAAACTAGAAGTGTTTTTGTCGCTCAACAAAATTCAGTTCACTATTTAATCAAAGGTATTTTCATGAGCAAATTGAAGATAAGCCATATTAGCGCTGGGCTGACTGCCGTAACCGTTGGTTATAGCAGCTCTGTTGTTATTATAATTGATGTAGCGCGCAAAGCCGGTGCGAGCGACGCTGTGGTAGTAAGCTGGTTATTGGCGCTCGGGCTAGGAATGGGCATTACCTGTATTTTGTTTTCGTGGCTGACTAAACTCCCCGTTGTTACTGCATGGTCGACCCCTGGAGCCGCTTTCTTGTTAACCAGTATTGGCGACTATAGTTTAGGCGAAGCCATAGGTGCATTTGTAATATGCGCAATGCTTTCACTTATAACAGCGCAAAGCCGTACTTTGCTTAAACAAATTAGCCGTATTCCCCCGGCAATTTCATCTGCACTTTTGGCCGGTATCCTCTTGCCTATATGCCTTGCTATATTTACCGATGTCAACGAAGCGCCCCACTTAGTCGCGTTATTTATTTCTGCTTACCTAATAGGAAGCCGACTATTTCCCCGCTATCTGATGTTGTTATTATTGGTTATGTCTGTAGCCATAAGCTTATTATTGGGTAGTTCAGATGGGCTACTCTCTTTACCGAGCGATTCGTCAATGCCCACGCCACAATTGGCAACAGAGTTGTCATCAATAGTTGCATTTCCAGAGCCCATTTGGGTAACGCCCATTTTCTCATTAAGTGCCACTATTGGGTTAGCCTTTCCCCTTTTTCTTATAACTACGCTCTCTCAAAATTTACCTGGTATTGCTATTCATCACGCCCATGACTATACGCCAGATCACAAGCCTATTTTATCGGGTATTGCGATTGTACAAGGTCTATTAGCACCGTTTGGAGGTTTCACCTTTAACCTAGCCGCAATCACAGCAGCACTGTGCATGGGTGAGCAAGCGGATAGTGATAAGTCACAGCGCTATCGAGCTGCCATGGTGGCTGGCGCAGCGTACTTGCTTATGGGGCTATTAGCGTCAGTGGTCGTTGCTTTATTTGTTAGCATGCCCAGTATTATTATTCACCTACTTGCTGGACTAGCGCTTCTAGCCACGCTTCAAGGGGCTGTGGTTCGCGCTATGGAAGTAGAAACTCACAGAGCTCCTGCATTGCTTACTTTGTTGTGCACCGCGTCAGGATTTAGCTTATATTCCATGACTTCCGCCGTGTGGGGATTGGGTCTAGGTTTGTTATTGCTGTATGTTCAAAAGAAGCCTGCTAACGCCTAGTGTTGCTTATTTAGCGCTGTACTCATAACTAACTTACATAACAAAAAGACCGATACGTTTTGAAGATTCACTTCTGTATCGGCCTAACATTACTGTGTAAAGCTGGGGGTAGCTGAACTGCTTATAAGAAAATTTGCTTCGCGGCACTTGTGAGCTCTTCGAACTCATCAGAGTGAAGCTCGCCCATGTCTTCGACCACACCACGCTGAATAGCTAAGTTTAGCATCGCATCTTTTTGACTACCTGCCGCCCCCGAGACTGCTGCGCCTACGCGAACAAAGTCAATATACCCCAGCTCGTCAGGAAGGTAGCTTAAGTCTTTCCAGTTTTTGGATATATTAACGAAGTTATCGCCGAAGCCCCATTCTTTCATTATGCTTGCGCCAATGCGGCCCGCTAGTTTATCAATTGCCACTTCAAGGAAAGAAGGGTTAGCAAAAACCTCAGGGTGACGTTCTGCTTCGGTTAAAATTGGCAGTACGCCAATATTATGAACCAATGCAGCTAGAGTCATAGTATCCATGCTCATTTCCCGCTTTTTGGTGCGAGCTACGTAAAGCTGTAATACCGCCATAGCACTGGCAACTATATTTACCGTGTTCGCCCACTCCTGTTGCAAATAACGAGCTACTACATCGTTTTTAGATACGAACAGCTGCTCCATTGCCAGTGCCGTAGAAATGTTCTTGATTTGTCGTAGGCCGATACGGGTAACCGCCTGGCTAATAGAGGTTACTTTAACACTGCGACCCATATAAGCACTGTTTGCAATTTTTATCATTCTTGCACTAAGCGATGGGTCTTGTCCTATTACCTCGCCCATAGCATTAAGGTTGATGTCAGGATCATCTGCTGCTTTACGGACTTTCAAAGCAATAGCAGGAAGTGTAGGAAGGACCAGTGTGTCATTGTTTATTTTTTCAACCAAGATAGTTGAAAGCGCGTTCTGTGTAGACATATTTCTACCCTTAGAAAATTCCAAATTGCCTTGATAAGGCGATAGTTTGCGTTATCTGTTATCTATTTAGTCATCATCAAATTGATGGGCCAAATAGATTGACTAACGTTGCATTACCTGCGCTCATTCACATAAACCACTGTGCTGCACGCTAAAATACAAACCCTTTATTGTTTTATTATGGTATTTCAATCACCATACTATAGTAGCTCTGTAGTTTCGGCCAACTAAAAAAGATAAGCTCGATGCGGATGTTCGATGACAGCAAAAGCATAAGAGCTAAAACAAAGTATAGACAACAAGCAGCAAACCACTATTGATATTAAGCAAATAATTTTCATACTTTTGTATAAAATCAAAAGCATAGCTATAGTGAGTTACGCAAACACCTCCCCACATACTTAAATCAATACGGGAAAACGACACGGTAAACCTTATGATTAAAAAAATGACTTCAACTTATTCGCCTATAGCTGTGGCAGTAGCTGGGCTATTTATGCTGACCGCCTGCAGCAAAAGCGCCGATACAACGCAAACTCAAACGGCAAAGCCTGAAACCGATACAGCGCAAACCTTACTGGTAGACGAGTCTCGCTTGTCTATTTATCACGGTGTAGACCTTACCAGCGACCTATCACACCTTAGTGAAAACCAGCATAAAATGCTTTCGCTTTTAATCGATGCGTCAAAAATTATGGACGACCTATTTTGGAAGCAGGCATTTTTTGAAGATAAAGATACCTTCCTTTCTTCAATTAGCGACGAAAAAGTGCGTCATTTTGCGGCCATAAACTATGGTCCTTGGGATCGACTTAACGGCGATACACCGTTTATTAGTGGCTATGCTGACAAAGCCTTAGGCGCTGAGTTTTATCCTCACGATATGGAAAAGGAAGAATTTGCTACGGCTGAGTTTGAAGACAAACAAGGCTTGTATTCTATGGTGAAGCGCGATGAAGCGGGCAACCTTTATTCTGTACCTTACTCTGAAGCGTTTAAAAACGAATTGATGAAAGCATCTGACTTGCTGAAGAAAGCGTCTGAACTTGCTGAAGACGAAAGCTTTAGACAATACTTACAGCTTCGTTCTGAGGCATTGTTGTCTAACGACTATCTTGCTTCTGACATGGCTTGGATGGATATGAAGACCAACCCTGTAGAACTGGTTATCGGTCCTATTGAAAGCTATGAAGATCAACTTTTTGGCTACCGCGCAGCGTTTGAAGCTTATGTGCTTATTAAAGATTTAGCGTGGAGTGAAAAGCTTGCTAAGTACGCAGCTTTCCTACCTGAGCTTCAGCAAGGGCTTCCTGTTGCTGATGCTTACAAAGCTGAAATGCCAGGCTCTGATGCAGACCTTAATGCGTATGACGTTATTTATTACGCAGGCCATTCTAATGCTGGTAGCAAAACCATTGCGATTAACCTGCCCAATGACGAGCGCGTGCAGTTAGAAAAGGGAACCCGCCGTCTTCAACTTAAAAACGCGATGCGTGCAAAGTTCGATACTATACTAGTGCCTATTGCAGACACGTTAATTGTACCAGAGCAACGTGAACACATTACCTTCGACGCTTTTTTCGCCAACACCATGTTTCACGAAGTGGCTCACGGTCTTGGCATTAAAAATACCCTAGACGGTTCGGGTACCGTTCGCGGCGCACTTAAAGAACATGCCTCAGCTCTTGAAGAAGGCAAAGCTGATATTTTAGGTTTATACATGGTACAAAGCCTTCTAGAGAAAGGTGAAATTACCGAAGGTACGCTAGAGGATTATTACGTCACCTTTATGGCTGGAATTTTCCGTTCTGTGCGTTTTGGAGCAAGCTCTGCTCACGGCAAAGCGAACATGATTCGTTTTAATTTCTTTGCACAGCAAGGCGCCTTTGAAAAAGTAGAAGACGGCATGTATCGCGTAAACATGGAGAAGATGGGGGCTGCTGTAGAAGCGCTGTCAGAGTTAATCCTTACCTTGCAAGGTGACGGCGATTACGACGGCGTTGCAGAACTCGTAGAAACTATGGGCGTGATTGAGCCAGACCTCGCGTCAGATCTCGCACGTTTAGAAGCAGCAAGCATTCCGGTTGATATTCACTTTAATCAAGGTAAGAAAGTGTTAGGGCTTGCTGACTAAGCCATTCGATTTCACTTATCTACCGCATTTATTTGCAGTGCAAAGAAAAATGCCGCCCTTTAAATAAAAGGGCGGCATTTTTTATCTTTGAGCGAAAACGTTACTCAACGTGTTGCTTCATATTCTCAGTATACGGAGGCCAACCTAGTGGTTTACCTGCCAATACGTGAAGGTGAATATGATATACAGTTTGCCCACCGTATTCGTTGCAGTTCATGACGGAACGGTAACCCTGATCGGCAAACCCTTGCTCTTTTGCGATCTTTGCAGCCACCAATGATAGATGACCCACTACTTCGCGATCTTCTTCAGCAATATCATTTACCGTGGCAATTTGCTTTTTCGGTATAACTAGAAAATGAGTCGGAGCCTGAGGATTTATATCTTTAAACGCCAGCGCCAGTTCATCTTCGTACAAAATCTCTGCTGGAATTTCCTTGCTCATAATTTTATCAAAAATTGTTTCTGCCATGTCTCACATTCCTTTTTAATCAGGTGTTTATCTATTGCGTTAACGATTAAAGATGGTTCCCGCTAGCGCAATAACAAAGTCTTAATTACAGTGTTTTTATTTGGCTAAAAAGCCTAGTCTTATGCGAAAACAAACCATAGAAGTATTACGCCCAACGCTAAGCGATAGATAACGAAAGGCAGCATACCTATGCGGGATATCCAGCTTAGGAATAAGTAAATACAAAGGTAGGCGCTTACGAATGAAAATGCTGCGCCATATAGCAATGCATACCAGTCGACTGCTTCATTTGCTTTAAGTAAATCTAAGGTGGCTAACAACCCCGCCCCTAGAATCACAGGTATCGACAACAGAAAGGAAAAGCGCGCACAGGCTTCGCGCTTGAGTCCTAGCATCAAGCCAGCAGTCATAGTTATTCCCGAACGAGATGTCCCCGGAATTAACGCTAACACTTGGGCTAAGCCAATATAAATAGCTTGTTTTAACGTTAGGCCTTCAAGCTCTTGTTCCCGCTTTGCTGTCGAATCGGCATACCATAAAAGCAAACCGAAAATGATGGTGGTACCCGCGATTACCAATGCTGTACGTGCATTGTCTTCTATCCACCCTTTCATCAAAAAGCCAATAATGACCGCCGGAATAGTCGCTACAATAACGTACCACGCAAGTTTGCTATCGGTAGATTGCTGCTTGCTGAACCCTTGAGTCACCCATGCTACTGTCATCTGTCCTATTTCTTGACGAAAATAGATCATAACCGCAAGAAGGCTTCCCACATGTACTGCTACGTCAAACGCCAAACCTTGGCTTACCCAACCGAAAAGCTCAGCGGGTAGCAGCAAATGCCCAGAACTACTGATTGGAAGAAATTCAGTTACGCCCTGAATAATTGCTAAAATAATGATTTCGAAAAGTGTCATTCCTTTGCTTAACTCCAAGTAAAGTCAATTGGCCATAATTGCTGTTTCTGTTTATCAAAGTTTTGCCACATTTGGGCATAGGTTTCTTGCGTTTCAGGGTGAATGTCGTCGGGAACAAGTTCAGCTAACGGCCAAAGCACAAACGCGTTGTAACAAATCTCTTCGCGAGGCAAAACCACAGGGGATGTGGTTACCTTACTATCATAGGTAAGCAAATCGAGATCAAGGGTTCTAGCGCAGAATTTTTTATCGGTATGCACTCTTCCATTGTCTTTCTCAATTGCTTTAAGAATGGCACAGACCTCTTCAATACTTTTTGATGTTGTCGCCCGTGCGGCAGCGTTATAAAAAGGGCTGCCGTTGAAGCCTACAGCTTCGCTTTCATAAACAGAAGACACTGAGACATCAGAGAAGTGTTGTTTTAATGCGACCAAAGACTGTCTAGTGTAATGCTCGCGCTCAATATTAGAACCAATGCTGATTAAAATGGTATGTTCAGGCATTAGTTGCGCTCTTTTCGCATTTCAACGGCAACGGTCTGTGCATTAGGAAGAATATTAGGCTTAACAATTTTAAGTGTTATTGACGCAGCCGAAAAATGAGCAAGTACGGTATCCATAACCTTGCTTCCGAAAGCCTCAAGTAGTTCAAATGTGCTTTCTTTACCTACTTCCACGATGCACTCAGCTACTTTGGCATAATCTACCGTATCAGCAACGTCATCACTTTTCATTGCTGCGCTTAAGTCAACATCAAGTGTTACATCGAGAAGTAGCTGAGTGGTTTTTACTCGCTCCCAATCATAAACACCTATCAGGGTGTCTACTTCAAGCCCTGTAATATAAATTTTGCCCATGGAATTTTTTCATCTTGTCTGTTATCAAACCAGTTTATCGCCCTGCTCTCTGGCTTCAATACTGGTCTTACTACTGCGCTTTCAACCACATATTACTCGTAAACGGTGGTATATCGCGTTTGGATGGAGTAGCTTTACGCTTGTGTGGCACAACTATACCGCTGTATGACAACTGGGGGCAACCAAGGTTTTGTAATTTAATAGGGCATAAGCCTTTTACCTCCTGCAAGAGAAGTTAAACCTGATACAAGGTAGTGCTTCTAAACCGCTTTTGAAAATTAGAATGAAAAAATGACTTCGCTAACGCTTTTAATGGCTGCTGTTGCCTATCTCTTCGGTTCACTATCAAGTGCAGTGGTTATAAGCCAATTATTTGGTTTACCCGACCCACGAACCGCTGGCTCTAAAAACCCTGGAGCAACTAACGTATATCGCTTGGGTGGCCGTATTCCTGCGCTACTTGTACTTGTTATGGATATTTTGAAAGGCACTATTCCCGTTTACGGCAGCTACTTTTTGGGTATAGAACCAATAATGCTTGGCATAATTGCTATCTTTGCCTGTTTAGGTCATATATTTCCGCTTTATTTTGGCTTCAAAGGCGGTAAAGCCGTCGCTACCGCCTTTGGTGCCATGTTGCCTATTGGGCTCGATTTAGCCGGGTTGCTTGTTCTAAGCTGGGTGGTAGTGGTTTTCCTTACTGGCTATTCTTCGCTCGGCGCTCTCATTGCTGTGTCGCTAGCACCATTTTTTACATTTTTAATTAAGCCTTTGTATACCGTGCCCGTGGCAATGCTCTCGCTGCTTATTGTTTTACGGCATAAAGATAATATTGCCCGCCTGTTAGCAGGCAATGAAAGCAAAGTGTGGGATAAAGGAAAGGTTAAAGAGTAAGCGCCTGTTGCAGTACGTTGAGCTTACCGTCTATAGGCGTAACAGGCTTGATACCTAATATTTTAGCTAGGGCAGGATAAACCTCTAAATTGCTAAATGTAGGTATAGTAGTATTCGTTTTAAACGCCGGCCCCATTGCAACAAAGGTCGCTCCCATATCAGGTAACGTATTTACGTAGCCATGGCCACCTTTGCTCATATGCATACTGTTGGCGTTTTTGAAACGGGCTGGTGGCGCAATTTCAATAATTATATCGCCCGTTCTGTTTCCTACTTCCATGTGCCGCTGAGCGCGTTGGGTATCATTGAGCACAATGAAGCGGTTTTCGGCTATATGGGTAAGACGTTCTATTTCGTCGGTAATTTGTTTATCTGACACGCCTTCTCTGGCGTAAAGGTGCACTTGCGCCCCTTCATTTTCAATAATGAAGCTATCAGGAATGGATAGAGACTCAACCTCTATAAGCTGGCTTTCATCAATAGGCGTCATGCCGTGGTCAGACACCACTACCAGATTTACGGGCAAATCTAATGCATTAATGCGCTTATAGAGTTGACCGATAAGTGCATCTACTTCTTGTACCGCGTCATTGGTTTTAACTGCAAAAGGTCCTTCATCGTGTCCTACCGAATCGGTAAGCGAAAAATAACCCGCAATAAAGCGAGGGCGCGATACCTCAGGCAATTTTAGCCAGTTGATGATCTGATCAATACGCATCTGGTAATCAGCATATTTAGAATAGTGATAGAAATAAGTCGGAGAAGCACCCGATATGCGTGCGTCAGACTCTGGCCAGAAGAAGGTCGCTGCCTTCATGCCATGATATTCCACTAAGTTCCATAGCGGTGTTGCCGTAATCCACGTGCTGTCCATACGACCATAACCTAATTGATACTTTGCATACCCCTCTTTTGAAGGGCGGGATTTGTCATAAAAACGGTTATTCACAATCCCGTGGTGTTTAGGAAGCAGCCCTGTGATCAGCGAAATATGATTGGGGAAGGTATTTGACGGATAAACAGGGGTCATAGACGACGCTCTTACCCCTTGCTTTGCAATAGCAGCAAGGTGTTGCGCGTTGTGTAATTCGATATAGTCGTGGCGAAATCCATCAAGAGAAATGAGCACGACATATTGATCTTGCTGCTCCTGCTTTTCTTGCTTAAGGTCTTGTACAGGTGCATTCAAGGGTGACTTGCTTGATGCAAATGCATTGGATGCGGCGAGCGCTGCAACGGCAAGCGAAATAAATAACGACAACGCTAAATGGAATAGCGGTGCATTTTGTTTTGTTCCGTCTGTTGCTAAGCGCATGGTTTTTTACGTCCTTACTCAATGTTCATTTTGGTAAAATAAAAGGCAATGGAATGCGCTCCCATTGCCTTTACTCTTTGCTTGTCTATGTTGGGCGCTTGCTATGCTTTATATCTACTTTGTAAACATCTTATGCGTACGCCGATAATCTATATCGGCTTTAAAACATCATTTGAAACTCACTGGGCGTTTTTAAATTGCTGACAAGGTATCAAGAGGCCAGCGCGGCTTGGCTTGAGAAGACAAAGCCAAGGTTTCCCCCGCTTTTAAACGCTGCATGCCCGCATAAGCAATCATGGCACCATTATCTGTACAATACGCTAAGCTAGGGTAAAACACCTCACCTTTTAGCTCTTGCATTAGGGCTTTCATCTCACTGCGCAGCATCGTATTTGCACTAACACCGCCAGCAATAACCAATCGTTTCATTCCTGTCTGCTTTAATGCTCGCTTACATTTTATAATAAGCGTATCAACTACAGCCTCTTGGAATGCGTACGCAATATTCGCTTTGATTTGCTCAGCATCACCACCGGTTAAGTCAGCATCACGGATGGTATTCGCTGCAAAGGTCTTTAAGCCGCTAAAGCTGAAATCTAAGCCTGGTCTGTCGGTCATTGGACGTGGGAATTTGTAGTGTCCCGCCTCGCCCTTTTCGGCCAATTTTGCCAAGAGTGGGCCGCCAGGGTAATCAAGACCAAGTAACTTAGCGGTTTTATCAAAAGCTTCGCCTGCGGCATCATCAATAGACTCGCCAAGCACTTCATACTGACCAATGCCTTCCACTTTGACCAGCATCGAGTGACCACCTGACACTAAAAGCGCAACGAAAGGAAATTCAGGTGCGTCCTCTTCAAGCATAGGCGCTAACAGGTGCCCCTCCATATGATGAACACCCACCGCAGGTACGTTCCACGCATAGGCCAATGAACGCCCTACCGATGAACCTACTAAAAGGGCGCCTACCAATCCTGGGCCTTGAGTGAATGCAACACCATCAATATCTGACGGCTGGGTATTCGCATCTTCCATGGCTTTTTCAATTAAGGGAATGATTTTTCTCACATGGTCTCGAGAGGCGAGCTCAGGCACTACACCACCATAATCCGCATGCAGCTTCACTTGGCTGTATAGTTCGTGCGACAGCAAACCTTTTTCATCGTCATAAACGGCGATGCCAGTTTCGTCGCAAGATGTTTCTATTCCTAAAATACGCATGGGGAGCAACCCTTTTTACTACTAACTTCAATACCGAGCTTTTGGATATATAGCAATGCTGTCTAATATATAAATTACTCACTACAATATTGTGAATAATAATTAGTTAAGCGAATATCAAAAACTGAGAAAATAATTCTGGCGATCTGGCGGGATCATCTTTATGATCCCGGCGCGATCATAACACTACCCTGTTCAGGATCATTTGCTTTCTACTTTTGATCACAGTTATCTATCAGAAGAAACATGAGCAAAAAGCATTCTGAAAAGGGCGCTTATACAAGCCGAGTTAAACAACGCGGCGCTTAACGAGCGCAGAGTTTACCTTTTATCCTGCATTCATGGAATGCCAGTGAACAGGTAAATGAACGGTAAATGCACAATATTGGCTATTTTTTGGCAATTCATCCTTTACTTTCTCTGTAGATATGATTAGAATTTCGCACCATTTTTAACCCGGGTGGCCTTTTTAGCGCACAATTTTACCCGGATTTACACAGTAAAAGTTTTGAGGTGAGTGTTTAATGCCTATCGTTAAAGTTAGAGAAAACGAGCCGTTTGATGTGGCGCTGCGTCGTTTTAAGCGTTCTTGTGAAAAAGCAGGTGTTCTTTCTGAAGTTCGTCGTCGTGAATTCTTCGAAAAGCCAACTTGGGAACGCAAGCGCAAGAAAGCTGCCGCTAAAAAGCGTCATCTTAAGAAGCTAGCTCGTGAAAACGCACGTCGCGTAAAACTCTACTAATATAGGGTTAAGTAACGAGTCTGAAAGGTGTTGCAATTGCAGCACCTTTCGCGTTTCTGGGCCTCTATTTTTCGGCCTTATCCTTAATGACTCCATTTTTTCCTTTTCAAATGGTTGCATTTGATTTCCAACCTGGGGCTTAATAATACCAGTCCGCATAGATCATTATCTTCTGAGTGGGCAATGCTCTATGCGTATTGGTATAAGCAATCTACTAATAAAAATCAGGAAGCATCATGGCACTAATTGATGATTTAAAAGCAGCGCAGAAAGATGCGATGCGTGCAAAAGAAAAAGTACGTCTTGGTACTATTCGTATGGCTATGGCTGCCATTAAGCAAAAAGAAATCGATGAACAAATCACGCTAGACGATAGCGCAATCTTAGCGGTGCTAACCAAAATGGTTAAGCAGCGCCAAGACGCGGCTGCACAATACGACGCAGCAAACCGCGACGACCTGGCTAGTAAAGAGTGTGAAGAAATCACTTATATTGAAGATTTCTTACCGCAGCCTTTGACTGACGATGAACTCAATGCCCTTATCGACGAAACCATGGCTGCGACTGGCGCGTCGGGTATGCAGGATATGGGTAAAGTCATGGGCGCATTGAAACCTAAGGTTCAAGGCCGCACCGACATGGGCGCATTGAGTGCAAAAATTAAGGCGCGTTTGAACGCTTAAACTCTGCCCCTTCGTAAAAGTGAAGCGTGTAGAAGGTGTGCATTGTCACACCTTCATTGTTCTCATTTTTACACTTCCCTGTTACAGTAGATTACTGTTTTCGTAATGTTGTAGCCTGTCGTTTGAAGCGCAGTTGCAGCTTGTGCTTTTCTCATTCTTTTTGAACTGAATCTTTTTAACTAACTTTTGTTGAAAGTACCCTCATGGCTGGAAAAATACCTCGCGATTTTATAGATGATCTACTTTCACGAACCGACGTGGTAGAAGTAGTAGATAGCCGAGTCAAACTCAAAAAAGCAGGTAAGAATTACCAAGCGTGCTGCCCTTTTCATAATGAAAAATCGCCGTCTTTCACCGTTAGCCAAGATAAGCAGTTCTATCACTGTTTCGGATGTGGCGCTCACGGTAATGCTATCTCTTTTATTATGGAATTCGACCGTCTTGAGTTTGTAGAGGCAATTGAAGAGCTAGCGCGTTATCACGGGCTTGAAGTGCCTCGAGAAAAAGGCAGTCGGCCTGCCATGAGCGAAGAGAAAAAGCAGCAACAGCAAGACGACTATGCAGTGATGGAACAAGTCACACGCTTTTTCCAGCACCAGTTGCGCCAAAACGGAAATAGTAAAAAAGCCATCGACTATTTAAAAAACCGAGGGCTAAGTGGTGATATCGTCAAGCAGTGGGAAATTGGCTACGCCCCTGACAGCTGGGATGCGCTGTTAAATACCTTTGGTAAAGATCCTCAGCGCATTAAGCAACTAGTTGACTTAAAGCTGGTTAATCGTAACGAACAAGGGCGTACCTACGACTTTTTCCGCGACCGCATAATGTTTCCTATCAGGGATAAACGAGGTCGGGTTGTTGGCTTTGGCGGTCGTGTTTTAGACGACGGCGGTCCTAAATACTTAAACTCACCAGAAACCCGCATTTTCCACAAAGGCAGTGAGCTTTTCGGGTTTTACTCAGCACGCCAGAACAACCGCACGCTAGATACGGTTGTCGTTGTTGAAGGCTATATGGATGTGGTGGCATTGAGTCAGTTCGACATTAATATTGCTACCGCAGCCTTAGGTACAGCTACCACGCCTGAACATATTCAAATGCTGGTTCGTGCTACGTCTCATATTGTATGCTGTTATGACGGCGACCGCGCTGGGCGCGAAGCTGCATGGCGCGCGCTAGAGAACGCCTTACCGGCGCTAAAAGATGGCGTGCGCATATCGTTTTTATTCCTACCCGACGGTGAAGACCCAGATACTATGGTTCGCCAAGTAGGTAAAGATGCCTTCATGGAAATGCTCGATAACGCTACGCCCTTGTCGCGTTTCTTTTTTGAGAACTTGCTAAAAACCCACAACGTAGGTACGCCAGAAGGTAAAATTGCTCTTAAAAAAGCAGCAATGCCGCTTATCGAAAGCACTTTAGGTGATGACCAAAAGCAAATGTTGCTAGAAGAATTAGCCAAGCACACTGGCGAGTTCGATCGATTTAAACTTCAGCAAGATATTACTAAAGCGAATCAAGGTTCGAAGCAAGCTTATTCACCTAACCGCAATCAAGTAAATAAGCCTAAACTTTCACCCCTTCGTATGCTGATACGCTTACTGCTTGATAAGCCTGAGCTAGCCGCACGTTGCGAAGATGTTCAGATAGATATATTTGCAGGCAGCAGTGCTGCAGGTATGGATTTATTGCGCGATGTTCACAGTTATTGTGTCAAACATCCACAAGCAAAAACTTCACAGCTTGTTGAAAATTTCCGCGACCATCCCCATTCTCCTACTATCGCGAAATTATTGTTACAAGAACACTTAGTCAAAGACGAGGATGCTGAACGAGTTTATAACGACAGCTTCGCTCGCTTACTAGACGGGCATTTCGATAGCCGAATTGAAACCTTAATTTCACGCTCGCGGGTTCAGCCGCTGACACAAGCGGAAAAACAGGAATTGAACCTGCTTATGAGGGAAAGACAGAAGAGTTAACCTGGAGTTAATGGACTTCGGGTTTATCTGTTTTTGCGTAGTACGCTAGCTATATGTTTAATTCGTTTTCACCTTGCAATTATGCACGACGCAAGTAATAAAAGCGGAAACGTAAAAAGCATTGGCTAAAAAATCGGCCGTCAATCTGGTAAAACCTCCGCTTATTCTGCTATACTGGCTAATTCGCTGCGTGCATGTTTGAACATGGTTCACACTCTTATGTGAACAAAAATGCAGCAACACGAGTAGCAAAGATATAGCCGAACATAACGGGCAGAACCGAACCCGAGCAGATGTGCATCGTAAACATATTGGTTTATACCAGCGTGGCATCTAGCATTAACGGCCTGATACAAATGCAGTACTACAGCAGAACGGGGAACATACCTATGTGTATGTTGTCTTTTCTATTGCAAACTAATTGAATGTGAGAAGTGTAGGTTATATGGCGCAAAGCAAGCAGTCTCAGATTAAACTCCTGATTGCAAAAGGTAAAGAGCAAGGTTACTTAACCTTTGCAGAAGTAAACGACCACCTGCCGCAAGATATTGTCGATTCTGATCAAATCGAAGACATAATCCGCATGATTAACGACATGGGAATTCAAGTTTCTGAATCAGCTCCTGATGCAGATGAACTTCTCATGCAAGAAGCGAATGCTGATGAAGATGCTGCAGAAGCAGCAGCTCAAGCACTTGCTACTGTAGAAAGTGAAATTGGCCGTACGACTGATCCAGTTCGCATGTATATGCGTGAAATGGGTACCGTTGAACTTCTTACACGTGAAGGCGAAATTGAAATCGCTAAGCGCATTGAAGACGGTATCAACCAAGTACAGTGCTCGGTTGCTGAATATCCAGAAGCGATCACTTACTTATTAGATCAGTGGGATTTATACGAAGCCGAAGAAATTCGTCTAAGTGATATTATCTCTGGCTTTGTTGATCCTAACGATGATCAAGATCTCGCGCCAACTGCAACACACGTAGGCTCAGAGTTATCTGAAGAAGAGTTAGATGACGAAGATGGCGATGATGATGAAGACGATGACGAAGAAGAAGACGATAGCGGCGTAGACCCAGAGCTAGCGCGCGAACGTTTCTCTGAGCTTCGTGAACAGTACCTTAAGACTCGCGAAGTTATCGAGAAGAAAGGTCGTTCTCATGCCGACTCTCGTACACAAATCAACGCATTAAGCGACGTATTTAAAGAATTCCGTCTAGTTCCCAAGCAGTTTGATCGCATGGTTAAAAACATGCGTGCAATGATGGACAAAGTACGTATCCAAGAACGTCTAGTAATGAAGTTCTGCGTTGTTAATGCAAAAATGCCTAAGAAAGATTTTATAAAAGCTTTCGCGGGTAATGAGACGTCTACTGCATGGTTACACGAAGCAGTTAAATCAGGTGCGCCTTATGCAGCTGAACTTGCAGTTAACCAAGAAGAGATTGAACGCTGCATTAGCAAAATGAATCAAGTTGAGCAAGAAACTGGCTTGGTTATCGCTGATATTAAAGACATTAACCGTCGTATGTCGATTGGCGAAGCGAAAGCACGTCGTGCGAAAAAAGAAATGGTTGAAGCTAACCTTCGTCTTGTAATCTCAATTGCGAAGAAGTACACCAACCGCGGTCTTCAGTTCCTTGACCTTATCCAAGAAGGTAACATTGGTCTGATGAAGGCGGTAGACAAATTCGAGTATCGTCGTGGTTACAAATTCTCGACTTATGCTACATGGTGGATTCGTCAGGCAATCACTCGTTCAATTGCCGACCAGGCGCGTACTATCCGTATTCCTGTGCACATGATTGAGACGATTAACAAGCTAAACCGTATCTCTCGTCAAATGCTTCAGGAAATGGGTCGTGAGCCTACGCCTGAAGAATTGTCAGAGCGCATGTTAATGCCTGAAGACAAGATTCGTAAGGTACTTAAGATTGCTAAAGAGCCAATCTCGATGGAAACACCTATCGGCGATGATGAAGATTCACATCTTGGCGACTTTATTGAGGACAGCACTATTATTCAGCCCCTCGATTCAGCAACTGGCGGTAGCTTAAAAGGCGCAACGCAAGAAGTACTAGCAGGTCTAACTGCTCGTGAAGCGAAAGTACTACGCATGCGTTTCGGTATAGATATGAATACCGACCACACGCTTGAAGAAGTAGGTAAGCAGTTTGACGTGACCCGTGAGCGTATTCGTCAGATTGAAGCTAAAGCACTTCGCAAGCTTCGCCACCCTAGCCGTTCTGAGCAGCTACGCAGCTTCTTAGACGAATAGAAAAGAGCATTACTTTAATTAAAAATCCCCAGCCTAGCTGGGGATTTTTTTGTCTTAACTTCCCGAAGCTCTCTCTATAAGAAGCTAAAACTCATTGTTTTAATATTTTGCTTCACGCATAAAAAAGCCCCCATCAGGAGGCTTTCAATTCGTTTTAGAAGGCTTAGCTAGACTTACACTCTAAACTGCTTAGCAATTGATTCGAGGTGTTGCGCAAGATCAGCAAGTTCATTGCACATGGTGCCAAGTTCCCCTGAACGACTTGCAGTTTGCTCGGTGCGCTCATGAATTTCATCAACGTGGCGTACTATATCAACCGCAACAGTGCGCTGGTCTTCAGTATTGTGAGCAATCTGTTCATTCATTTGGTTGATGCGACCGATAGTACTGGTAATGGTCTCTAAGCTGCTGCCCGCTTTATTGGCGGTTTCAACGCTACTTGTGGCCTGCTCGGTACCACGAGCCATTACCTCAACAGCTGAGTGAGCAGCGCTTTGTAGCTGTTCAATTGTGCTTTGAATCTCTTCTGTAGATTGCTGTGTACGTGAGGCCAATGTTCTAACTTCATCGGCGACTACTGCAAAGCCTCGACCCTGCTCACCCGCTCTCGCAGCTTCAATTGCCGCATTCAAGGCCAGTAGGTTGGTTTGTTCTGCGATACCTTTAATGACATCGAGTACCGAGCCAACTTTATTTGAATCTGATTCTAGACGACCAATAACGTCGGCTGTCTCGCGCACGTTTTCAGCAAGCTGCTGAATACTAGTCACGGTTTGCTGCACAATTTGACGACCTTCACTCGCCGCTGTAGTCGCTTCGTTGGCGTCACTTGCTGCCTGGGCTGCACTGTGTGCCACACCATCAACTGAACCACTCATGGTATCTACCGCTTGTTTAGCGTTTGTTGCAGACTGTTGTTGTACATCAATCGTGCGCTGAGTTTCTTCTGTCACGCCGCGTAGGTTCTGCGCTAGGTTCGATAGCGGTAAGCTCGCTTCAACAACATCGCGAACCACGCCCTGCAACTTATCCATAAATTGATTGAACCAGTACACCAAATCGCCAATTTCATCTTCGCTTTTAGTTTCTATACGAACTGTTAAATCACCATTTTCCTGAGCAATATCTTTAAGAGAGCGAACAACATCATCAATGCTCTGCTTGATACCACGGACAATAGGGACCGCTGTTGCAAACAATAGAATGGTAACAACAATCGCTAGAATAACGCCGGTGCTGATAAGCGATGTATTTGCGCTATCTGTGTTTTCAAAGGCTTTCTCGAATGCAGCTTGCTGTGCATCGCGAAATTGTGACATTGCGACGATAGCGCCGTCATAAGACTGATTCATTTGAGCAGACAGTTCACCTAATCGACTAAAGTCAGCGGTACCGTCTACCATAGATTGCGAAACGTCATACGCGACGTCAAAATATTTGTCGAAGCCTGATGATATACGAGAAATATCTGAACGAAACTCAGGGCTAATACTCGCTATTTGACTAAGCCCTTTTTTCGTTTCTTCAGCTAACTCTTGCGCCACAGTAAGGGTATCTTGATCCCCCGTTGTAACCGCACTGGCAAGCGTATCACGTACCTTTTGCATATCAACAAGAGTCGATGCAGATAACTGTAGCGCTGGAAACTGAACTTTTTGCACTTTTTCTAGCGTTGCGCCGTTATTTAACGCAGTGTAGACAGTGATGAGCAAATAAATAATAAAACTTAGCGCTGCGATCCCTGGAATAAGGAAAATCTTAGTCGCAATTGGCATTTTCTTTAAAAAGTTCATTAGCTATCCCACTGTTTTTATAATCGTTCAAGTGCTTTTTAGTTCGCCCTATATTACAGCACCTCTATAGGTCTACCTTACTTATCTACCTGATAGCGAAAATCTTTAATTAAAATTATGGCCTTGCAAACGAGCAAGGCCATAACTAGGTAGTTAGAAGGTGTAGTTCACGCCAACTTTAAGCAGTGTTGCATCATTTAAATCATTGAGATCGTCTGAGTACCAGGTTACATCAGTTTTAAGTGCAAAGCCCGGTTCAACGTCATAGCGAAGACCTACAGTGACCGCAGATACATCTAATTCTTGTTGAGCGGCAATACCCGCAGCAGTTTGATAGATTCCCGCCTGGCCATTAGCACCGTTCCACGTAGCGTCCACAACCGCGTCACCTGTTGCAATTGTTGGTGGCAGTGCCGCAATCAACCCAAGCTGAGCACCGTTGTCCGCTTCTTCAACTTCATAGGTAATATGCGGGGTAAATTTGCCGAAGCGCATACCTGCCGTAACATACCATGCTTTATTATCAGCAATAACAGAACCATCTACTTCTGTCTGCGTAAATTCTGCTCCCACAAACCAGTCATATTTGTCAATATCTACAGCAACTTCGAAGAAAGTTCCCGTGTCTTCATTAACGCTAAGACCTTCGGCAGCTAAAGATGCAGATGGGATGAAAGCGCCATACTGATTTAAGCCGCCAACAAACGTATCGAAGTCAGCGTTAGCAGCACTTGTTTTGCCACGTGCAAACAATGTACGGGCGCTAAACCAGTCGCGCGTTGCTTCAAAAGACGCAGCCACAACGTTTTCTAGCTCTAACGCTGCTGGGGTTCCTGAAATGGTAGTGTCGGCCTCTACACGACCCATGGTAAGCTGAGCGCCATACTCCCAATCACCAGAGTAATTCATATAGTCAATACGTACACCATCGATGTTGTTAAAGTCGATACCGTAAACAGCGTCAGGTGGCGTTAGCCAGTGATAAGAGTAACCAATATCAAGTGAAGCGGAATATTTGAAAAGAGGCATACGCAGACGACCAGCGCTGATGTTAACGTTGTTGTTCAACATGTAAGTCATGTAGGCCCACTCGAAATCGGCGTCGTAGTCGTCACGACCACGGCCAACCAATTGTGCAGTCGCAGAAAGCTTATCGCTAACTTCTCCACGAACTTGGAGACCAAAAACACTGGCTGGGTCGAAACTAAAATCACTGTCGTAGTCGTACACTGACTCGTCATCGTCTAGCGTCATTCCGCCGATAAGGTTTGCAAAGCCGTTAATTTGAACGTCGGCTAGTGCTGGAGTAGCCAAAAGGCCAGCCAAAGATAAGATAGCTAGTTTGGTTTTCATGCGTGTTCCTTAAATTCTTTTATATTAACGGTAAGTTAGAAAGTAGCGACTACGCGTACGCTATCGTTCACAGCACCAGCATCGACATATCCGATGGCGCCTGGGTTGCTTGCAACCGCAGAAATAACGTCTGCGTCACTGTCTAAGGCCTTTGGAGGTTGACCTTTACCGGTAAAAACAAGTTTTGACCAAAACGCTGTAAGTTGTGCTGCAGTTTTGTTTAATACTTTGCCGTTAAATTCGTCGGTGGCAGATTGGCCTTCAGATAGCGCGATAGGCTCTGCTTTTGTACCGCCTGGAAATGCTTTTGCTTTGTTTAAGAAAAGTCGGCTTATACTATCTTTATCTAGTGAGTCGCCATTGCTAGGATGCACGATGACTGCTACATCAGCAATCGCAACATTGCAGCACAGTCCGGCTGCAAGTATCCATTTTTTCATCATATGTCCTCTGAAGTCTGTGTGAGTGCTAGCCCATCGCTCTTCACTTTCTTTGAAAACGTCAAAAACGACATTTGCGTGTTTGAGCGATATGAAGCAAACAGGTGCTTGTGTGTCCGAACATTTACAACGGTGTAAGTATTGGTCACAAATCCAATATTCGCCACTTTGAGCTTTAAATATTTATCTTATATAAATTAATAGCTTATATAAACGCCTGGGGAATGCGCGCAGTGTAGTGAAAGTAGAAAGTTAAACAACTATACGTTTGTCTAATACATACTTTTAGCACTTATAAATGCTGATAAGAAAACTAAATGCAATGCAGAAAGGCCGAACTAACCTCGAAAGATCATAAACTTAAAAAAGGTAGGCTCTGCAACAGAAGTGATGAAAACTCATATTAGAGTATGAAATAAAATACCCGACATTTTTAAACGCGCACCAACTTTCGTCAGTGCGAGTTCAAAAGACAATCAATCGTCAATAAACGAATTGCTACGACTCACCTTTTTTATAAGGGATCGTGTTTTCTAACGCTTCTATTTCATTGGTTCGCTGCATTGGAGAGCCGGTATTCCTTGCAAGCCAGCTATAGGCTGTGGGAACAACATAGAGGGTCATAAATGCTGAAACAAGTACACCAGAGAAGATTACCATACCAATTACCATCCGGCTTTCAGCGCCAGGTCCTGATGCAAGCACCAAAGGTAAAGAGCTAAACACGGTGGTAAACCCCGTCATTACGATAGGCCGCAAACGCTGTGCGGCAGCACGTTTAAGTGCTAGTTCAAACTCCATACCTGCATCGCGAAGTTGATTAGCGAACTCTACTATCAATATACCATTTTTTGCGGCAAGCCCAATAAGCATAACCAAACCAATCTGACTGTAGATATTAATTGTCATATCGCTAAAAAATAGCCCAATATATGCCCCAACGAGGGCTAAAGGCACGGTGAGCATGATTACTAAAGGATGCACCCAACTTTCGAACTGCGCAGCCAATATTAAGTAAGTCACCGCAAGCGCCAGCATGAACACATAAACAAACGAGTTGCCCGCTTCTTGGTAAAGTTGTGACTCCCCTTTGTAATCAATAGAAACATTATCAGGCAATTCAGTGGCCACAATATTCTCTAAGTAGGCGAGCGCCTCACCAAGTGTGTAACCATCTGCCAAGTTTGCCGATATAGTTACAGCCCGCATTCTGTTGTAGCGATTTAATCTTGCTGACGTAGCCTGCTCTTCAAAGGTGAGTAAGTTATCCATGGGAATAAGTTCACCGGTACGAGATGACCTCACGTATAAATTTTCAATGCTGTTAGGGCTTCTGAAGTCTTCTTCTATGCCTTCCATGATGACATCGTACTCCTCACCTCTATCAAGGAATGTTGACACCCTACGCTGACCAAGCATGACCTCTAACGTGCCGCCAATATCGCTAATTGATACGCCAAGGTCAGCCGCTCTGTCGCGATTAATATTGACCAATAACTGGGGTGATGTCTCTTTGTAGTCAGAGTCTAGTCGAATTAATCCTGAATTTTGCGCTGCTTTTTGTAAAACGATGTCACGCCACTCTACAAGGTTCTCATAAGTATCACCTTGTAAGACGAACTGTACAGGACGTCCAAGCCCGCCTCCTGATATCCCGCTTCGCATAATCGCAAAAGCGCGAACGTCGGGCACGCTGTTAAGCTTGCCACTGATTTCATCCATGAGTGAGAATGTGCTGAAATCACGCTCATCCCAATCTGCAGAACCTACGATCGCAATTCCCGCATTGCCGCCGAAACCCGGTGTTCTCACCAAAAGACGATTAATTTTACCGCTCTCGCGATAGGGCATTAATATGCTCTCTATTTGCTCTAGATTTCGTGCGTTACTTTCAAAGCTCGCCCCTTCTTGAGCGTTCATTAAGATGAAAAAGTTACCTCTATCTTCTTTAGGAACGAACTCACTAGGAACCTTCTCTGAGAGTTGGACTAACGCAACAACCGCAATAATAAGCATGAGCAGCATAAGGAAAGGTTGGTGTAAGGTTTTACCCAAGGTATTGAAGTAACTGCTTTCAAGCTTTGAAAAACGCTTATCCATCCAGCTTCCGAAGCCTGACGAACGTGGGCGTTTTTTAAGTATCTTTGACGCCATCATTGGCGACAAAGTCAGCGCGGTGAAACTTGAAAATGCGACTGCTGCAGCAATGGCCAACGCAAACTCGGTGAAAAGCCTGCCAATATTACCTTCAAGGAAAACCAAAGGAACGAACACAGAGATAAGTACCAGCGTGGTGGCAATTACGGCAAACCCAACCTCTTTGGCACCGCGATAGGCAGCCAAAATAGGCGGCTCTCCCATCTCAATGCGTCGATAGATGTTCTCAAGTACAACGATAGCGTCATCTACCACCAGGCCAATCGCTAACACCATAGCAAGCAGAGTTAGCAGGTTTATCGAAAAGCCCAGCGCATACATCACGATAAAAGCCGCAATGATAGAAACGGGTACGGTTACCGCAGGAATAAGCGTGGCGCGAATATTACCGAGGAAAACATATATGACGATCACTACCATCAGCATAGCGATCCCCAAGGTCTCATACACCTCGTCAATCGACGCTTCAATGAAAACCGACGAGTCGTAGCTTGGAACAATAAAAATGTTATCTGGAAGGGTCGCTTCTATTCTTTCTATCTGCGCTTTAGCCGCGCGGGCAACCTCGAGAGTATTGGCTTTAGACTGCTTGATAATGCCAAGGCCTATCATATTGACGCCATCACCGCGAAACTCGGTTTCGTCATCTTCAGCGGTTAGCTCAACATTGGCTATTTCACCAAGGCGAACGAGATAGCCGTTATCTCCTACTGCGACGGTAAGCGCCGCAAAATCATCCGGCGTTAGAAAAGTGCGTGCAACCCGTACTTCAAAGTCACGATCAGCACTTTCTACTTCACCAGCAGGCAGCTCGACATTTTCAGCGCGAATAACTTGCTCTACATCACTAACGGTTATGCCCCTAGCCGCCATTGCATTGCGGTCTAAGAACACTTTCATTGCATAGCGTCTTCCGCCACCAATTTGTATTCTAGCCACACCATCGACAATGGATAGCCTGTCAACCAGCACACGTTCTGCGTAGTCAGTCAACTCCATAGTATTAAGGTTGGTGCTTCGTAAGTTGTACCACACCACGGCACTTTCATCTGAGTTCGCTTTAGATACTTCAGGGGGATCGGCTTGGTCGGGCAAATTATTTAACGCACGGCTGACTCGCTCACGCACATCGTTAGCTGCCGCATCAATATCTCTGGAAAGTTTAAACTCGATAGTAATGTCTGAACGACCGTTACGAGACGTGGAAGTCACGTTCTTTATACCTTCAATACCCGATATTCTGTCTTCTAGAAGCTGGGTAATTCGGGTTTCGACTATGTTCGCTGAAGCACCAGTGTAGGTTGTATTAACCGATACAATAGGAGGGTCAATATCGGGATATTCCCGTAAGCTCAACATGGAGAACGCGACAATACCAAAAATAATCAGCAGTAAATTGAGTACGGTGGCAAAAACCGGGCGCTTTACAGAAACGTCTGACAATAGCATAACTGTTTGCTCCCTAGCGGTTTAATACATTAACCGGAGATTGGTCACGTACGCGAAGTGTACCTTCGGTTATAACTTCATCCCCTTCACTTACACCGCTGACAATTTGCACTTGCCCTGGTCGACGCTCCCCAATTTCCACTTCCGTCTGATATGCGACGTTATCTTTCACCACATAAACAAACTGTTTATCTTGCACTGGTACCAACGCCTTCTCTGGCAAAACTAAAGCGCTAAGCACACGCTTTTCTACTACGACAGTCAACAGCATTCCTGGACGCAGACGACTGTCTTGATTATCAATAGTGGCGCGCACGCGAATGGAGCGACTAACAGGGTCTAAGCGCGTATCAATATTAGTGATTTTCCCTGTAAATTCTTCTCCAGGGTAAGCGACTGACGACGCACTTACTGTCTGCCCTTTAGCTACGCTAGCAAGATGGTTTTCAGCGATACTAAAATCAACTTTGATTTGGCTAATATCATCTAATGTGGTGATAGTGTCGCCTGGCTGAATTAATGAACCAACGCTGATTTCTCGGTTGCCTAGCAGCCCGTTAAATGGCGCGCGGACTTGTAAGTCATTGAGTTGAGCTAAAGCGACATCTAATTGGGCTTGTAATGCTTTTACTCGTGCTTGTTGCTCATCAAGAAGCTGTTCAGAAGTAGCATTTGACTGACGCAAATCGGCTATGCGGGTAAACTGACGTTTAGCCTCATCAATGTTAGCTTTTAGCTCTTCCACTCTGGCGCGCTCTTCAGTGTTGTTTAGCTGCACCAAAAGCTCGCCTTCTGCGATTTTATCGCCATCATCGAAATTTATCGCTTTTACCGTATCGGTGACCTGCGCCGTAATATTCACGGACTCGTTAGCAGTAGCCGTACCCAGCGACTCGATAGTGATAGGAAATGCCCGGGATGAAACGACCGCTGTTTTCACTGGCGTGGCTCTCGCACCGGCATTTGTTTTGCTCTCCTCCTGAGGCATATTCAAATACACCACAACACCAGCAAGTAACACTACACCGAGTAATAAGGGCGATAACGATAATCGTGAAGACATAACCTTTCCTATTGGTAAAATAGTATTGCGTTGAGCGTGGACTTTTCTTAAAAACTCAACGAATACTCAAGTACACAAAGTTCGCTTTACATAAGCGCAAACTTTCCCAAACATGTTTTTGTGTACCGCGTTATTATTGTTAGTTGTGTTATTTTTATTTTTGCGTAGAGTCTTTGCGATAATATTGATTGCTATTATAGCAATCGCAAACACCCGCTAGAGTATTTTACCCAAATCAATGGTCATCTTATTTCGCTTATCAGCTATATTCGCCGTTTTAACGCTTTTCGCATGCTCTCAGTCAACGCCTAGTTCACCAATATGCCGTGTTTCAGATGCACTCTTATCTAGGAATGTTCACGCAGAGATAAACGCTCAGGCCGCCCCCGTTGGCGCGGCCTGTTTAATAAAAACTGAAGGAAAAGTATTGCTGGTCAAGCATCGCCTTTCTGGCAAGTTGGACTTCCCTGGCGGAGGACTATCTGACAATGAATCTCTTGCGTGTACAGCCCACCGGGAAACATGGGAAGAAACAGGGTTTAACGTTGAGGTAAGTGAATATTTATCGACAACATCAAATGGCTTAGTCATCTTCGGTTGTAATCTAGATGCTGGAATTGAAAAGCTTCCGAACACTTTCGATGCCCCGCCGTGGTCAAAAATAGAAGTTGTCGAACTTGTAAAAGTAGACCCATTTATGCTCGACCATGATGCGATGCGTTATGCCGATGATCTTATTCCCTTGCGCGATGGCTACACCCAATTCGTTATAAAGCAGCACTGACAAAGCATTGTCCATTGTGTCGGGGATTGGTAAATTGTCCCAACTGAATAAACAGGAGAAGTGGCTTGTTTTCACTGCCAACATTAAGCCTAAAAGGCAAAGTATCTGAACAAGAATGGCAAACTCGTGTCGATTTGGCGGCGTGCTATAGGTTAGTAGCAGATATGCGATGGGGCGATCTTATTTATACCCACATTTCCGCCAAGGTACCGGGCACAGACCATTATCTTGTTAATGCCTTTGGGCTTACCTTCGATGAAGTTACGGCTTCTAACTTGGTAAAAGTCGACTTAGACGGCAATATACTAGACGACACACCTTATGGGATTAACCCTGCCGGATTTACTATTCACAGTGCAATTCACGAAGTGCGTCACGATGCCCAGTGCGTTATCCACCTCCATACATTAGCTACCATCTCGGTGGCTTCGGTGAAAGGCGGATTGAAGCCGTGGAGCCAGTATTCAATGTTTTCGCTTCCTTCGCTTTCTTATCACAGCTATGAAGGCTTAGCGGTAGACGATAGCGAGAAGAAACGCCTGCAGGAGGATCTTGGCGATACTAATCACATGCTTTTGCCTAACCATGGCGGTCTAACCCTTGGTCCGACTGTTGGCGACGCCTTTATGCGCTTTTACGATTTACAGCGTGCGTGCGAAATTCAGCTTGCGTTGATGCAATCTAACGAAGAAGTTATCGAAATACCGCAAAATATTATTGATGGTATTTACGCCCAGGCAAATGTTGTTCACAGCGGCGAAACTGGCGGTCAAAAAGCATGGCCAGCCATGTTGCGCAAAGCCTATAAGTTAGACCCAAGTTTTTGCGAATAATTTAGCCAAACGCCAACTCATTTCAAACAGGAATTGCTTAAAAATATGAAAGTCACCAAAGTAGAAATTTTTGATATCGAATGCCCTAAACGCCCACAGTGGAACCCTGTTTTTGTGCGCGTTTATACTGATGAAGGCATTACTGGCGTAGGTGAAGCGGGACTTGCTTATGACTGGGGCCACAGCGCCGCTGCGCATATGATTAAGGAAATAGCCGAAGCCATGCTAATTGGCTTTAATCCCTTTCACACTGAGCTGCTTTGGTCGAGAATGCTGCGCGAGGGCTTTTGGGGACTAGGCGGCGGCCCGGTGATTTATGCCGCGATGAGCGCCATTGATACCGCGCTTTGGGATATAAAAGGCAAAGCACTGGGTTTACCTGTTTATGAACTCCTTGGTGGTAAAACGAATGGCAAACTTCGCAGCTACGCCAGCCAGCTACAGTTTGACTGGGATAAAGAAGTCACCAAACTAAACGACCCAGCAGATTATGCTCGCGCCACTGAAAAAGCGCTGAAAGACGGTTACGACGCCGTAAAAGTTGATCCAATCGTTTACGATAAAGATGGTAACACCCACTTTGACAGAACCAAGCTGTTTACTAAGCCCGAGCTTAAACTTTTCAAAGCTCGCCTTCAGGCGATTAGAGACACCATGGGCGAAGATGGCGACATTATCTTTGAGTGTCACAGTTTATTGGGTGCTTCAACGGCCATACAGCTGGGCGACATTGTTGAAGAGATTGGCTGCTTGTATTATGAAGAGCCAGTTAATTACCTTAACTCTAAGCTTCACGACAAAGTGGCAAAGAACGTTAACGTGCCTATAGCGGGCGGTGAACGCTTGTATCACCGCTGGGACGTACGCCCGTACCTTGAAGACCAATCTCTTGATGTACTTCAACCTGACGTTGGCCTTTGCGGTGGTTTCACTGAAGCGAAGAAAGTATGTGACTATGCCGACATCTACGACGTGCGCATTCAGGCTCACGTTTGCGGCGGCCCAGTAGCTACGGCGGCAAGTTTGCATTTAGAAACGGCTATTCCAAACTTTTTAATTCACGAGCATCACACCTATGCCATCAAAGATTGGAACCGTGAGCTTTGTATTCAAGACCCTCAGCCAGTTAACGGCTTTATAGAAGCGCCTGACACACCAGGAATTGGTATCGACTTAAACGATGAGGTTGTTTATCGCTCGCCACACATGACGGTAACGGAACTTAAATAACAAAGTTACATTCCGGCGCTCCTGCAAACTAGTAAGTTAACGGCGCCGGAATAAGCTATGGGGCTTGTTACAGGCTAGCGCTTAAGCAAAGCCATACCACTGCTTAGCGTTTATAGACAACAGCGCCGCTTTTTGAGCTTCAGAAAGCGGCGTTATCATATTTGAGAACCCATGCCAAAGCGCAGCGTAAGGCATTCGCCACTGGCACAGCGGGAAGTTGCTCGCAAACATGATTTGACTTGCCCCAACTGTGCTGAATAAGGTTTCAAAAATATAGTAAGCCCGCTGCCAGTTCCAAATGCGGTCTTGCATTTCTAATCCCGAAAACTTAAACGCAACCTGCTCGGTTTCACTCAAGACCCGAATGTTTTGTCGCCATGTTTTAAACGCCAAGCTCTTTGTATCAAATGGTGCAATAGCGGCGTGATTAATTGCTACTTTCAAAGCTGGAGTTTGTTCTAATACGTTAAGTAATCCAATTACAGCTTTACTATCCACAAGATTGAACTGCGCCTCAAAAGACAAGCCTTTAGAAGCCATGTGACCAAGCGCCCACTTCACTTTAGGTGCGCGCAGAAGCGTTTCAGCCTCGTCGTCTAAAATGTGACGTAGCCCACGCACAGAGGGATAAAGCGCTAGCTTTTCAATATGACTGCCGACGCTATTTCCAGTCAAATCGATACACCCAACCGAGCGAAATGGCAGCGCACAATGATGCTCTAAAAAGGCAATTTCTCGCCACGGTCTATTGTTATCGTAGCCTGCTTCAATATGCACAAACCCACAAAGCTGCCCTTGAGAAGCACGATGGAGCATCGCCTCTGTGGTATTTTTGGCAATATTTCTCTTATCAGCCCAAAAAGGCGCATTAATGGGTTTTAACCAATCGTATTGACCTTCATCTAAAGCAAAAAGATGAATATGAGGGTCTACCCACGTTTGTGAATGCTGAACCATGATTTAATGCTTGAACCCTGAGTTTGTGCAATGCGTGTAGCGTTTTTTACATCGCTTATTTGCTGTACGCTATTTCGCTCTCACTATTGAGCAGCGCTTTCTGTGCCTCTTATTGAGCCACTTCTATTGAGCCGTGTAGCCCCCATCCACAGCATACAAACTACCCGTAATGAAAGACGCCTTATCACTACACAAAAAATAAGTCAGTTCCGCTACATCTTCTGGCTGACCTAACCGCCCAATGGGCTGAGCGGCAGCTTCTTCGGCTACCACTTCCTTTTTATTTACACCTGAGCGAGCCACGTAATTGTCAATCGCGTTATGAAACAAGGGTGTTTCAATGGTGCCTGGGCAAACCGCGTTTACGCGAATGGTGTATGGGGCATAATCAAGTGCCGTGGTTTTTGCGATAGACGCCAGTGCACCTTTACTTAAGCCGTAAGCAAAGGAGTTTCGCTTTCCTACGAAAGACTGATCAGAACCCATCACGACGATGGCTCCACTTCGCTGCTCTTTCATGGTCGGCAGACAAGATTTAATTGCGCCATAGGCGCCTTTAACATTCAGGTTTAGTACCTTATCGAGCAGAGCTTCGTCAGTATCTTCAATCGTTGCAGAAACGTGGATACCCGCATTACACACTAAAGCGTCTATGCGTTGATAAGCCGCTATTACTTCATCAACTGCAGATTCAATGTTGCTTACAACACTTACATCACAAGGCTTCCAAGTGGCGTTAGGCACAGCTTGCTCAAAATCTCTGATATCTAAGTTAACCACTTGATAGCCGTTTTCGCTAAACAACTTACATATTGCAAAACCAATACCTAAGCTTCCGCCTGTGACAACGCAAACTGGGCGCTTTTCGCTATTATTAGGTTGTTTAGGGTTGTTATTAGCGCTATCTGAATTCATATAGATTTGTACCGTGTCAAAAAGGTGCGTAAATAAATGGGATAATTTAGCCTAAGCATGCCAGTGAGAGTATTAAATGCAAGGGTTGCCACCTAGATACCTCTTCCACACGCTAACAAGCAGCTATTTTCCACGTCTCATCACGCAAATTTATTATTAACTTTCCTTTAACGGGCTATTCTGACTAGGCTTTTTGTGACTATAATAAGCAAAATTAAAACACTTGTTTGAAAAAGGAGTCATCCATGCCTCTGTACCACGCCCCTACAACTGATTTTCAGTTTTTATTAAAAGACTGGCTTGGACTCGATGCTCACTACGAAAAGCTCGGTATCAGCGACTTCGATAGCGACTTGGCCAATGAAATTATCGCGCAGGGCGCAAAGTTTGCACTAGATGTAGTTGCCCCACTCAATCGTGAAGGTGATGAAGAAGGCTGTAAGCTTGAAGACGGAAAAATTACCACGCCTAAAGGCTTTGCAGACGCTTACCAAGAATACGTTGCGAACGGCTGGAACGCCATGTTGGGCACCGCCGAATATGATGGTCAAGACCTACCCTATACGATGGCCGTGCCAGTTCACGAGATGTTAAACGCAGCGAACCTTAGCTGGCGCTTAACCACTATGCTTACAGAAAGCGCAACACTTGCGGTGACTAAGCACGCAAGCAAAGAACTAAAAGATACTTACCTTGCCAAGCTAATCAGCGGCGAGTGGACAGGTACCATGAACCTGACCGAGCCTCACGCAGGAACAGACTTAAGCTTGCTAAGCACTAAAGCAGAGCCACAAGGCGACGGCAGCTATAAGGTAACAGGAAACAAGATCTTTATTACCGCGGGTGATCACGACTGGAGCTCGAACGTTGTTCATCTTGTGCTTGCTCGACTGCCTGACGCTCCCAAAGGCGTTAAGGGCATCAGCTTGTTCTTAGTACCTAAGTTCCTTCCAGATGCTAGCAATGAGCCTGGTGAAGCAAATAGCCTTTCAGTAGGAAGCATTGAGCACAAAATGGGGATCAAGGCGAGCCCGACTTGCGTGATGAATTTCGACGGCGCAACAGGTTACCTTGTTGGTGAAGAAAACCAAGGCTTAGCATGCATGTTCACTATGATGAACGACGCACGTTTTCAGGTAGGCCTTCAGGGTTTAGGAGCAGCCGAAGCCTCATACCAAGGCGCACTGACCTACGCTCGCGAACGCGTTCAGTCTAGGGCACCTCAGGGTATCCAAAACCCGGAAGGCAAAGCTGACCCAATCGTATTTCAACCTGATGTAGCACGTATGTTGCTTACTCAGAAATCATTGATTGAAGGCTGTCGTGCGCTTTCACTTTTCTACGCTAAGTTTATGGACGTAGAGATACTTGGTGAAGGCCAAGAAAAAGAAGATGCCGACAAAATACTTCAGTTCTTGACGCCTATCTGTAAAGCCTTTATGACCGATATGGGCCTTGAAACCACCAGCTTGGGCGTACAGGTTTTCGGTGGTCACGGCTTTATTCGTGAATGGGGCATGGAGCAACTCATGCGCGATGTGCGCATTGCAATGCTGTACGAAGGAACAAACGGAATACAGGCGCTAGACCTCATCGGTCGTAAGCTTACCCGCGATGGCGGACAAATGATGGAAGCTACTTATAATGCGTTTAATGCATTGGTTAGCGACATTCAAGATAGTGAAGCGAAAGGTCTAGCACAAGGTATTCTGGATGACTGGCGAGCTTCATCTGCCGATTGCTTAGGTATGGACGCGACAACCGCTGCGGCCGCTGCATGCGACTACCTCGCTTACAGTGCCTACTCACTTATTGGTGTACTTTGGTACAGCATGGCCGACAAAGCGCAGGCTTCGGGCAATGCGGTACTTGCCGCCTCTAAGATGAAGACGCGTGACTTCTATATGGAACGTATTTTAGTACGCCGCGATGCACATAAAGCAGCTTACAAGGCAGGCCCTGAAAGCACACTCGCCATATCAGGCAATGAGTTCGATTACCTATAAGCAACATATGCTTGCTTAGTCCAACAAAGTTGGGCTAAGAGCACAAAAAAGGTCACTATACGTGACCTTTTTTATTACTTTTTTAAAAAATATATCAATCGTTTGCCGCGACTTGCGTGGAAAACGTATCAGCAAACCAGTCGTTAAGCATGGCTTTCTCGTACGATAAAGACTCTGTGCGGTTGCGACGAATATTTGATTCCATGAAGTCCATGTCTTTCAGTTTCACATCATCAGCGCTCAAAATGACCTGCCCATCAGCATCGGACAATGAGTAACTGAATGTCATTCTGGGGATATCAACCCGCTTAATGATACGCACATCACTGCCTGCTCCGTTGCCAAAACCTACAAACTGACTTGGCCAAACCTGTCCTGCCAAATCTACATTTGTTACTGTCATGGATAAGACCTGAGATTCGGGTAAGTCGCTCGCCAATTCTGTAATATGCTCTTCTAGCTCTTTCAACGTTCGCTCACGAAAACGTTTACGAGATTCATTGGTAGGTCTAACGTCGCTATAAGACTTTGGCTCCTCCCACGTTATCTCTACCTCAGCGGCTTGGGATGGCGCAAGAACCGCAAGAAGCCCTACTGTTGCGGCGCAACTTAAACAAGAAAAAGTACGTAATTTATTCACTTTCATGCTCCTAAATTCAGTCGCTTAACCTAAAGTTAGCAGGCTTTAAGAAGATCTTTAATTAAAGAAACATTAGAAAAGCTTTTAATTCAGCTCTTTCTCAAATAAAAACTAACATCACTTTGAAACTTGCATAACTGACGACTGTTTAACGATTAGGCACAGTTTTGTGCGTTTAGTTCCCGTGAAGTTAGGGTTTATGTCGTCGTTTTCACAATAAGTGTGATGAAAGCGTTTTACGCTCGCGGCATCGGAAGTAATTTGTTTTATATAGTTTTGCTGGTAAGGCTTTAAAGGGCTTAACTCGATGTTTAATTTGTCTTGTAGACTACCCAACTCTTTTCGCTCTGGTAGTGTGGCTATAGTCACCAGCCATTCAGACACTGAGTGTTGGATATCTTCAAAGAGATACTGAACAAATGGAGAACGCAGTACGATTACTAAAACAATAATCTCCGCAGCGATAATAAAGAACCTTAACATGACTTCTCAGCTAACTTTGATAGACGTTTATAACAAATAGCGCCAACTTGGAGCATACATCAAATACAACATGCTCAATAAATGCTTTGCTAATTCATTTTACAACAACGTCCACTGTACATGGTTTGGGCGCCAATTGACCACATTAATGTATTTAAGATTAGTGTGGCTTCTACCCCTCTGTAAACATATCAGTTGATACTAAGGTATGTCTTATTATTTTCTTACAGGCCACATTCAATACTCACTATTCACGGCACTGTATTTAAAAATTTACAAAATGACATAATGTCGCTAAGGATAGGACCAATCACGTTATTTTCTGAACTTTCAGTATTGACTGAAAGTTTAAAAAGGTAGACCATACGCCGCATTATTGATCTATATTAAATATGACGTGTTGAACGCAGTTATACTGCACAGGCAGTTTGTTACGTCACATAAGGTTAAGCTATGAATGAACAAATACCGGTCAAAAACGTTACACCGGTAAAAGTACATAAGCCCAAAGGAGCCACAGAGGGTAAACGACACGATTCCCGTAGCCGTATTTATGTGCGCGCTGTGCAGGGCCCTCTGGAAACGTTTAGGCGTTTCTTTGGTCTTTTCTTTTTAGCTCTTTTTGCCATTATTCCGTGGATTCAGTACAACGGCCATCAGGCAGTACTACTTGATATTGGCGAACAGCGTTTTACTATTTTCTCGCTTACTTTGTGGCCTCAAGACCTTACTTTACTGGCTTATATATTCATTGTTTCCGCTTTTGCGTTGTTCTTTGTCACCACCTTTGCCGGTAGAGTGTGGTGTGGCTTTATGTGTCCACAAACGACATGGGTATACATATACACTTGGTTTGAAGAAAAGTTCGAAGGCCCACGAAATAAGCGTATAGCCCTTGATGAGCGTAAGATGGATACAGACAAATTCTTGCGTAAATCAGCCAAGCATACCGCTTGGGTACTAGTAGCACTATTAACTGCATTAACCTTTGTTGGCTACTTCACCCCTATTGACGCTCTGTTTGTTGACTTCGTCACATTTGAGACCAGCTTCTGGGCGGGTTTCTCAGTTATCTTTTTTGCAGTTTGTACCTACGGAAATGCAGGCTATATGCGTGAAATTATGTGCACGCACATTTGTCCTTATGCACGATTTCAATCTGCCATGTTCGACAAAGATACCTTTACCGTATCCTACGATGCAAAACGGGGCGAACAACGCGGTCCACGCCCTCGAAAACTTAGTCACGAGCAGGTGCAGGAAAAAGGCTTAGGTGACTGCATCGACTGTAATTTATGTGTTCAAGTCTGCCCAACTGGAATTGATATTCGCAACGGCCTTCAATACGAATGCATCAACTGCGGTGCCTGTGTTGATGCTTGTAACGGCGTTATGGATAAAATGGGTTACCCCAAAGGCTTGATAAGCTTCACTTCAGAGGAAGAGCTTGCTGGTGGCAAGACCCACATTTTTCGTCCTAAGCTGATTGGTTACTTTGTCGTCCTTTTGGTTATGACGGGCTTGTTGTTTGCCAATATTTGGATGCGCAGTCCAACCGAAGTGGACATCATCCGCGACAGAAACTCACTGTACCGCGAGACGAATGAAGGGCTTATCGAGAACGTATATACCATAAAAGTACTCAATAAAACCCAGCAAGAGCAAACGTATACCATTGCTGTAAAAGGTCTTCCTGACTACGAATATATAGGTGAGCAAGAAGTGACAGTTAAAGGTGGTGCGGTTTACAGTACGCCGATTTCTGTTGCAACGGACGCTTATAATCTGGAAGATACGGTTACCGATATTTTTATCAGTGTAACCACCACTATTGATGGGGAGACGGTTACTGTTGATGAACCAACCAAATTCCTTTATCGATGACAGATTTTTCTTTTTCTGGGCTTAGCCCAGACACCATACTAGATGCCCTGGAAAGTCAGGGCATTTTTCTTCAAAGCGGTCTACTTGCGCTCAACAGCTATGAAAACCGCGTTTATCAATTTTTGGCTGAAGACGGCCAGCGCTATGTGGCAAAATTCTATCGCCCAGGTCGATGGACAGATGCGCAAATTCTTGAAGAGCACGAGTTTGCCGCAGAGCTTATGGACAACGAAATCCCATTGGCCGCCCCTATAGCTTTAAACGGTAACACGCTGCATCATCATACGGTGGCTGAAACGGACTATCGATTTGCGCTATTCCCTTCCGTTGGCGGTAGACAATTTGAAAATGATAACCTTGATCAGCTTGAATGGATGGGGCGTTTCATTGGTCGTATTCATCGCGTCGCTTCAGCTAAAGGATTTACTCATCGCCCTTCCATTGAGATTGAAAGTTATCTTAAAGAGCCCAAACAGGTACTTGAGCAGAGTACTCTGTTACCCGAGCATCTAAAAACGGCCTTTTTTGCCATACTCAATCCCGTGATTGACACGACCCTTAACGCCTACAACCCCACATCGAATATTCGTTTACACGGTGACTGTCACCCCGGCAATATTTTGTGGCGCGACGGACCGACCTTCGTTGATCTGGATGACTGCCGTATGGGGCCAGCTATTCAAGATTTGTGGATGATGTTAAGTGGCGATCGCCAACAGCAGCTTTTGCAGCTAGATACCCTAGTAGAGGCCTACGAAGAATTTCACGAATTCGATACGGCTCAGTTAGCGCTCATCGAACCGCTTAGAGCAATGCGCATGGTGCATTACATGGCGTGGCTTTCTCGTCGGTGGGAAGACCCTGCGTTTCCTCGTGCGTTCCCTTGGTTTGCTGAAGACAAATATTGGGAAGGCCAAATACTTGCCCTTAAAGAACAGCTATCTGCACTCCAAGAGCCCCCGTTGAAACTAGGTTACTGATTCAACTTTTACATCACTTATCAAAGCGCTTTTTCGATATTTTTATACAAATCGAAAAAGCGTAACTTATAAGAAACCGTATTCGCTATCACTTTTTAAGTTATATATAATTGCGCTGTGTAGGTGCTTTTGTCGCGCTCCATAACTACTACTGTGACAATAGTTAAACGGGAAATCAGTGAAAAGCTGATGCTGCCCCCGCAACGGTAAACTCAACGCATTGTCGTTTTCTTTTCATTCGCCACTGTCTTTTATACGTCAACGCGCTTCAGCGCAATTAGACGCCACTAGATGGGAAGGCAAAAGAGCCATTACCTTATCGGTATTGGCGAGTAAGCCCGGATACCGGCCTGTACTTCATGGTGTCGTTTTTTGCTCCTATTCAAAAGAATAAGTAACAACGTGCACTTTCACTCATCATGTGCTCGGGTGGAGCGCATCAAAGATAATATAAAAACCATGCGTACACATTTTACTAAAGCAGCCCTTAGCGCTGCAGTTATTTCGTGCTTAAGCACACCTGCATTCGCGCAAACTTCTAACCAAGATATTGAAACGCTAACCGTCACCGGCACCCGTTTACCTATTTCGCTAACTAAACTGCCTGGCTCAGTATCGGTGCTGACTGAAAGCGACATTAAAGCATCGGGCGCACTTCAACTTACCGACCTTATTCGCGGCTTACCTGGCGTCAGCTTGTCCCAGTCAGGCAGCCCCGGTGGTTTAACCGAGCTTCGCGTGCGCGGCGGTGAAACCAACCATCTGCTTGTTTTAATTGATGGCGTTGTTGCCAATGATGTAGGCCAAGGAAGTCTTGTTGACCTTGCTCACTTAACTAGCGCCAACGTAGTGCGTATTGAGCTACTTCGCGGCCCGCAAAGTGCAAGGTGGGGAAGCGGTGCAATTGGTGGCGTACTAAGCATTACGACAAAATCAGGCCAGTTTGCCGACAATATATCCCACGTAGATTTTTCCGCAGGCGTTGGTACACAAGGTACGTTGCAGGGCAGTATGAACGCGCGCTCGCAAAGTGATAACGTAGGAATTTCTGCATACGCCAGCTACATACGTACTGACGGTGACAACGTATCTCGTGTAGGTAGCGAAGATGATGGCTACGACAACATGACGGCAGGCATTAATCTTAATTATGCAGTAACGTCTGAGCATACGTTAATTGCTAACCTTCGCACAGTTCATTACGAAAACGACTACGACGGCACTGACTTTGTGACAACCGGCCTTCCCGCTGATACAGACAACGTAACAGATGGCACGCAAATTAATGCAAAATTAAAATGGGAATTTGCCCCTGAAAACACAGGCTATCGCTCAGCGCTGAGTGCACACTATCGCAAAGACGAGAACGACAACACTGAGTCAGGCGCGGACACAGGCGGCACTACCGGTGAGCGCATAGAGCTAAACTGGACAGGATTCTATACCGTCGACAATTGGGATTTTGCAGGCGGTGTTGAATATTTGCAGCGTCTTTTTACCCAGCGCGGCCCTATTGTATTTGGCGATCCTAATCAAAAACAACACGACAACACTTACAGCGTATTTGCAGAAGCAAACAGTCAGTTAACCGAGTCGCTAACCGCAACATTAAGCGCAAGGTTCGACAATAATAGTGAGTTCGACAATGCCGTAAGCTATCGCGGCGGTCTCACATGGCAACTTAACGACCACTACGCTGTTTTCACAAGCTATGGTAAAGCCGTTAAAACACCTACCTTCACCGAACGCTTTGGTTATTTCCCAGCAAGCTTTATTGGAAACTCCAACCTAGATCCTGAAACCAGTGAAGAATGGGAAGTGGGTATTAAAGCTAATTGGAAATCATTATCTGGTCAAATCAGCGCTTACACTGCTGATCTTGAAGACGAAATAAATGGTTTCGTTTTCGTATCCGATTTAGGTGCGTTCAGTGCAGATAACATTGATGGTGAAAGTTCTCGGGAAGGCATCGATGTAGAGCTAAACTGGGACAGTGGCTATGGCGATTTAAGGGCAGCGTACAGCTATTTAGATTCGGAACAAACCGACAGTGGCATAACAACCAATGAGTTACGTCGTGCCCGTCATCAAGGTTCACTTACTTATACCACTGACTTTGGAACAGATAAGTTCAGTTTCTATACCAAGCTTGCTTATACTGGAAGCCGTTTCGACACCTTCTTCCCTCCATTCCCTGAGCCTTCGCAAACGTTGGCACTTTCAGCTTATACTCTTGCTACGGTGAACCTGAACTATCAAATTGATACGCAGTGGCAAGTTTCTTTTAGAGTAGATAATGCATTTGATACCGACTACGAAGACATTGTGGGCTATGCTGGACAGGAACGTCGCGCACTGTTAGCAGTTAATTACATTATGTAGTTAATTTAGGCTTAGGCTAGTAATCTATTCGGCTATACCTTGGTGTAGCCGCTTTTCGTTCAATAATTTTTCGTCTATTTAATTATTGAAGGTGTTGCTTTTAATCATTATCCCCCGTCTTTACCGCTGACTTAGGCTTCCGCACACTCTTTCTCCCTCATACTTTAGCTGTATCTGTTAATGCCATTCATACTCGATTCATAGTGAGAGGTTTATTTTGCTACAACCGCTTATCCCATCGCACGCATTGTTAATCGCTTACTAAGACTTTGTTGGGAATCTGGTCCTAGTTAAGCGAATAAGGCTGTGATAATCTCAACTTTGATAATCGTTTTTTTAACACAGGATCATAATCCATGAAAAAGTTTGCAGTAATGTTTGTCATGGCAATGCTTTTGCCTCTAACAGCTTGCGCTCAAGAGCCGGCATCTAAATGGAAAGAAGGCACGCACTATAAGGTGCTTGATAAAGAAGCCACAGATAAACCCGTCATTACTGAGTACTTCTCATTTTGGTGCCCTCACTGCTTCCAATTTGAGCCAATCGTTGCACAAATTAAAGAAAAGAAAAGCGACGGCACTAAGTTCAATAAAGTTCACGTAAACTTTATGCGCTTTACCGGCCCTGAAGTTCAGGACGATGCTACCAAAGCCATGCTTATTGCACGTGCAATGAAGCAAGAAGATGCAATGAACGGTGCTATCTTTAACTATATTCATAAACAGCGCGCGTCTATCACAGGGTTGAAAGACCTTCGCAACATCTTTGTTGTTAACGGCGTCGACGGTGCAGAATTTGATAAAATGGCGAAAAGCTTCGGCGTTAATAGCATGGTGCGCAAAAACCAACAGCAAATCGATGAGTACCGTGAGCACCTAACAGGTGTGCCTAGCTTTATTATCAACGGTAAATATCAGCCAACCTTTACCTCTGATATGACCTTTGATGACATCGCCGATCTTATCGTGTGGTTATCAGAACAAAAGTGATTGCTGCTTTTTAGCAATTACGCTTCACATTTACCCTAAACAATTAAATGGGCGCTAAGGCGCCCATTTTTACGCCCAGGAGTCTTTTCACATGCATGATGTTAGTGATTTTGCCGAATTCATTTGTGAACTTGATCAACTTAAAGCGGTTAAGCGCCAAATTACGCTTCCAAGTGATGATTATCGTCAAGAAAACTCCGCAGAGCACAGCTGGCATGTCGCATTAATGGCAAACATGTTGAGTGAATATGCAGCCAAGCCAATTGATATCACCCGCGTTATTCGCATGATCCTTATTCACGATATCGTAGAAATTGACGCTGGTGATATGTTTGCGTTTAACCAGCAAGCCGACCATGACGCACAAGCTGAAAAGGAACTCGCGGCCGCTAAGCGCATTTTTGGTTTATTGCCACGCCCACTGGATAACGAACTGCTCAATTTATGGCTTGAGTTTGAAGCCGCAGAAACCGCCGATGCAGAATTTGCTAAAGCCATGGACCGAGTACTTCCTGTTTTCCAAAATATGAAAGACAATGGTGGAAGCTGGAAGCGCCACGGTATTGCAAGAGAGAAAATCGAGTCGCGAAATGCACATTTAAAATCTTGTGCGCCTGCGCTGTGGGACTATGTTATGCAGCAGCTAGATATAGCCGTTGACAAAGGCTGGCTAAGTCAATAACAACTTAGCCAATCAAAGTTTGGTGGAGCTATATCACAATGCTAGCTCTAAGAGTTAATTCGCGTAGCAATTAAAAACGTGTGCCAACCCACATCCAAAAGCGATTAGCATCCACTTTTATATCGCCCGCGTCGTAAGTTCCGTACTTGATGCCGAAATTATACTTACCAGAAAACTTCTTGGTGTATTGAACATTGAATTCGCTACCCAAGTCATCAACGCCATTGCTGCTGTCGTCAGCGCTGAAATCATGATAAGCCAAAAGCCACTTACCACCGGCTAGGGCACCCGAAAGTGAAAACTTAAGGTCTTGTAAGCCTTGTGCTGGCGTACCCAAAAACTGATCGGTCCAACCGTTGAACTTGTGTAGGGTAGCAAGAGGCGTCGCAAATCCATACAGCCCATCATCTGAACCCAGCACTTCATAATCGACTTTAGCGGTTACGCCAGAAAACGTTGCAGCTAAGTAAGCGTTTAGGTATGACGCGTCGAAATCAGTGGCTGTTTCTCCTGCGCCTGCTTCGCTCGATTGCGTAGCAAACTCAGCGCCATAAGCCCAATTTATGCTGTCACCTTTCATCTTTCCGTCATAGCTTACGCCATATGTATCTAGTGCATTGTCTGTATCATTATCTACTTCTAATAAATACGCGTAGGCCACAAACTTACCGATTTTCGACTTATAAGTAGCGTGAAGGATGTGGTCTTTTGAATCAAGATCAGCGGCCTCTGCGAAGATACGGTTGCGCTTGTACAAATAGCTATAGAAAAGCTCTAGATTGTCCGATGCCGCATATTTAGCACTAACGGCGTCGAAGGTCTGACGGTCTTGTCTCCAGCCAACGTGGCCAACAAATCTGTGATCATCTAGCGTAATCACCTGGCGACCTACTTTGGCAGTGAACTTATCGGTTTTATATTGAATAAAAGCTTGGTCAACTTCCGTTGTTTCAGGGTCAGCAATGACCGAGTATTCACCTACATTAAAGCCCGTAGGCCCTACGGTAAACTCGTCCTGCCCCATTACTATGCGGCTGTCTTCAACCTCGGCGGTAAATGAGAAACCATTAACACTTCCAGAGCTAAAGCCTAAACGGGTACGTAAGGTCAGCGCGCTTGCATCTTCTAGCGCGTTGTCTTGATCTACAGCCTCATAACGCAAATTCAGGTCAGCCCATGCCTTTGAATCACTCAGCGCACTATGAATATCAGCTGCCATTGCGCTGCCACCTAAAACTGCCATAACAGAGGCGGCTAACATATTAATGCTTAGTTTTTGAAACGTGTTCATGCGTGTTCCCTATCGGTTTTCGTTTTGCTTTTTATTAGTCGACACTTACCCAGCCAGCATGGAAATGCCGGTTAAAAAGTGAAAGTTATACGTTGTAGGCGGTAAAGCTACCGCCCTTATCAGATGCCGATAGTGCTAGGCAGCATCTGATTTTTTAGTGTCTTTTTTTTCAGATGTCACCCCGCTGGGTTTTGATGTTCCGTTGGTAGTACGTGTAGTAACGGTTTCAACCTTTTTCTGCTTATCGTAAAGGAAGGTTAATACCTCATGTCGGTAGTGGTTATATTGTTTGTTGTCTGCCAACGCCAATCGGTCACGCGGGCGAGGCAACTCAATATCTAGAATTTCACCGATGGTAGCGGCGGGCCCATTGTTCATCATTACGATGCGATCAGATAGCAAAACAGCTTCATCCACATCATGGGTAATCATGATAACGGTGTTACCCAAATCAGCATGTATTTCCATTAAAGAGTCTTGAAGGTGTGCACGGGTTAATGCGTCTAGCGCGCCGAACGGTTCGTCCATCAATAACACTTTAGGCTCCATTGCCAATGCACGGGCAATACCTACTCGTTGTTTCATACCCCCTGAGATCTCACTTGGCAGTTTGTCGAGTGCGTGAGTCATGTGTACAAGCTCTAAGTTGTGCATGATCCAATCGCGCATTTCGCCTTTACTCTTGCCTCGCATGGTCGATTTCACTGCAAGCTCAACGTTCTTATATACGGTAAGCCAAGGCAATAAAGAGTGGTTTTGAAATACTACAGCGCGTTCTGGACCCGGCTGCTTAACCTCAGCGCCATCTAATATAACGCCTCCTGACGTCGCTTGGTGTAAACCCGCGATAATGTTGAGCACTGTTGATTTTCCGCAGCCAGAGTGGCCAATCAATGAAACAAATTCACCTTTGCTAATTTTAAGATTTACATCTTGAAGCGCAGTAAATGGCCCTTTGGGTGTTGGGAAGTCGATACCTACCTGCTCTAACTCTAAGTGTTTAGTGTGCATAAATTTCTCCTCAAAATTAGCGTAATATGCTCGACTTATCCCAGCTTACCGCGCGCTGAATTGACAACATTAAACGGTCCAGTACGAAGCCGATTACTCCGATAGTTAATACTGCCACCATTATTCGGGCTAAGGATTCTGAGCTCCCGTTTTGAAACTCATCCCAGACAAACTTTCCTAACCCTGGATTTTGGGCAAGCATTTCTGCTGCTATAAGCACCATCCAACCGATACCAAGCGATAATCGAAGCCCAGTGAAAATCATTGGAATTGAAGATGGCAGTACTATTTTCGTAAGGTGAGCAAAAGGCGTAAGACGCAGCACTTTACTCACGTTGATAAGATCTTTTTCAATGTTTGACACCCCTACCGCTGTGTTAATAAGGGTTGGCCATAGGCAGCAAAGCGAGACCGTGAAGGCAGAAGTAACAAACGACTTTGAGAACGCCGGGTCTTCACTGACATATAGCGCACTTACTACCATAGTAACTAGTGGTAACCATGCTAGTGGCGAAACGGGTTTGAATAATTGAATAAGCGGGTTTATAGCCGTGTAGGCTGATTTACTTAAACCACACAAAATTCCTAATGGGACTGCGACTACTGATGCAATAAAGAATCCAACCATAACCGTGTAAAGGCTGGTCCAAATTTGATCGAAGAAAGTGGGTGCACCGGTAAAGTCTCGTATCTTTGGCTCGTAAGTAGGGTCTTGCGCCACACGAGCTGCATTTCGTTCTTCTTGGCGTTGATAGAAGGCATCTGCCTTTTCACGCTGGGCAACATGCTCGTCTATTAAAGCACCCGCTTGCTCAAAAACTTGCGCAGGGCCTGGGAATTGGCCTAACGATGTATCGATACTCTTTGCGACTCCATTCCAAATGGCCAGAAACATCAGCAAGCCGATTACAGGCAGCAACAACGCAGGTGTGGATTGATATAAACGACTCCATAAAGAGTTCGCGTTTGACGGCGATGATGGAAGGCGAAGAATGGTTGTCATCTTGCTCATTGCTTGCTCCTGATATTTAATGTGCGCTATTGCGCTTTGAATGCCCCGTCTCACCTGAGGGTCGACGAGGCAACTTTACGAGACACTTACAGAACAGTGTCGCCTTTGAGACCAATATTAAATTGCTCTAAGTAAGCGTTAGGCTTGCTTCCATCAAACGTTACGCCATCAATAAACTCGCTCTGAGGCGGCTTATAACCTGTTTCCGTTCCAAACTCAGGGAAATCAGATGCCTTTGCTTTACCCTCAGCGATAAGCGCTTTTGCAGCTTGGGCATAAACTTCTGGCTTGTAGACTTTTTTGGCCGTTTCTTTGTACCAATCGTCAGACTTAGCTTCTGAAATTTGGCCCCAGCGACGCATTTGTGTGAGGTACCAAATAGCATCACTGTAGTACGGATAAGTCGCGTTGTAGCGGAAGAACACATTGAAGTCTGGCACATCACGCTTATCGCCTTTTTCGTATTCGAAGGTGCCTGTCATGCTGTTAGCTAGTACATCTTCGTCTGCGCCAACGTAGTTGCTCTTAGCAAGAATTTTTACTGCTTCAGGGCGGTTAGCATTGTCATTTTCATCCAGCCACATTGCTGCTCGAATCAATGCTTTAACCACACGGATGTGAGTATTAGGGTACTTTTCAGCCCAGCCTTGGCTTACGCCAAATACTTTTTCTGGGTTGTTTTTCCAGATTTCATAATCGGTAATTACGGGTACACCGATACCTTTAAATACCGCTTGCTGGTTCCATGGCTCACCTACGCAATAGCCATAAATAGTGCCCGCTTCCATGGTCGCTGGCATTTGTGGTGGTGGCGTTACAGACAATAGCGCTTGTGCATCGATTTGGCCTGCAGTATCACCCTTGTGAGGCGCGTAATAGCCTGGGTGAATGCCGCCGGCTGCTAGCCAATAACGCAGCTCGTAGTTGTGGGTAGATACAGGAAATACCATGCCCATGTTGAAAGGTTTTCCAGCGTTGCGGTATTCATCTACCACCGGTTTAAGATAATCAGCTTTGATTGGGTGTACAGGCTTGCCATCTTCCTGTGGAATGTGCGCCTTCATTTTCTCCCAAATCTCATTTGATACAGTAATACCATTGCCGTTTAGGTCCATGCTAAACGCAGTAACTACATGAGATTCGGTACCAAAGCCAATAGTCGCACCAAGAGGCTGGCCAGCGAGCATGTGAGCACCATCTAGCTGACCATCAATAACCCTGTCTAGCAGCACTTTCCAGTTAGCTTGCGCTTCTAATGTAACGTAAAGCCCTTCATCTTCGAAAAAGCCTTTCTCATACGCCACAGCAAGCGGCGCCATATCCGTCAGTTTAATAAAACCAAACTTCAGCTCTTCTTTTTCAGGCCACCCAACTGCGGGGGCTTGTGCTGAAACTGATGTTGAAAATGTTGCTACAGAGACGACAAGTGCAGCACAAACGCTTGCGCCCACCGTTCTAAAGCGTTTTAGTAATGATGTTGTCTTTAACCCAGTCATACGTGTTCCTCGTAGCCAAAAAAAAACCCACCGACTATAGACATTTACATGTCTAGCACGGTGGGCTTCGTTGCCGTGTTAGTAACATCGGAGTAATTACTAACGCATCAAGTTGTTATTGGTAAGTCAGGAATTCCCGCTCACACACCTCATCTTAAAGGGAGGTTATATAAAAGCTTTAGCTTAATAAAACCATCTTTTTTTATTGTTATTATCATTTGCCATAAATGCAGGAGAAGTTGGAGCTTCCTTACTACTCTCCACTGATTCCTAATAATTTTTCTTATTCACATTATGGAAAATGTTGTGCTTTCACAGTGCTATAGCACTGTGTTGCACCTGTTGCCTTATATGGCAACTGTGTTTTGCACGTATTAGATAGCAGCCAACGTGCCAAAAATATAAGCACCTGATTAGTAAAGAATTATTAAAATTTTTAGTTATATAATCTGCGAATAAAGAAGTGTTTACGCACCAAAAAGGGTGGGCTGTTCAACCATGGTGCGAGTAAATAAGCACCACGATTGAACTAGATAGAAACAATAATTGCGATTACATAAGTGATAGACGCCCTGGTCTAGAGCCGTTTAGTAAATTGCCCTATGGCATTAACCACCTCGTTGGCGCCGTTTTGAATCTCTTCCATCGCACTACCTGATTGTGTTGAATACTCCAACGCATCGCGGGCTTTTTCTTGCCCCGCCTCTATCAGTTGAACGGCATTTTCAGTAAGTTTTCTATTCTCAACAACTACGTTAACAATTTCCTCGGTTGCACTACTTGTCCGAGAAGCTAACTGCCTTACTTCGTCTGCAACCACAGCAAACCCTCTACCCTGGTCACCCGCGCGAGCGGCTTCAATCGCAGCGTTCAGCGCAAGTAAATTGGTTTGGTCGGCTATTCCACTAATACTTTTAACCAAATCGGCAACTTTTTGAGATTGCTCGTCGAGGTCTTTAATGCCTTCACTCGCACTGCCCATCTGCGTAGTAAGTTCATTCATTGCTCTCATAGTTGCATTAAGCACTTCATTACCTTTGCGCGCCTGCTCCCCCGTCTCTTGCGAGATATTAAACGCCACGTTGGCCGCCTCGGAAATAGCAAATTCACGCTGCATTTGCTCAGTAATAACGGTGGCAAACTTAACGACTTTATAAAGGTTTCCATCTTCATTTCTAATTGGGTTATACGAGGCTTCTAACCAAACTTCATTGCCCCTACTATCTATTCGCTTAAACCTACCTGACGCTAACTTGCCTTCCGCTAAGTCGCGCCAAAAGTGTTTATATTCCTCTGAATTAGCTTCTTGCTCGGTACAGAATATTCTGTGGTGCTGACCTTCTATCTGCTCCAAGGTGTACCCCATACCTTGAAGAAAATTGTCATTCGCAGTTATTATCGTCCCGTCTAACTTGAATTCAATGACAGCAGATGAGCGGTGAAGCGCAGCAATCATATCGCGCAGTTCATTGCTATGGGTGATGTTCCGCGTTTGCTCTGCCATGTAGAAGGCGATATATCTCACATTACCGTGAGCATCATCTACAGGCTGCACTATACCGCGCACCCACATTTCTTGTCCTTTCGCATCCAGAAAACTGACTGCGCCATGCCAATCGCGATGCGTTTTTATTGCGCCGAGCATATCTTGTGCAGCAGGTTTTCGGAGCGTGGTTGAGCTCAACATAGTTTCGAGAGATTTACCTTCTAACTCACCGGACGAGTAGCCGGTAGCCTGGGAGCATAAGTCATTAATAGCATTGATTCTGCCGTCGGGGTTTAACTCTATAAAAAGCATTTCCTCGCGAAGTTCATCCTGAACTGTGTGATATGCCTTAATTTCCTTTTTTAAACACGCGTTCTCGGCAATCAATTTTTTATCTTTGAAAAACATTCAGTGCTCCTGACCAACTAAGGTTTTCTCTTTCTTCGCCCCTATTACTCACAGCGATTTTATTTGCACACAAGAGGCCGCTAGCCATCCAAAATAATGACAAGTAATGTCTTTTAAGATGGACTAATTTTTCATCATTTTGATTAAAGATAGCAGAGGAAATGTAATTTTTGGCGTATAACAAAAATATAATTGAAGCCTTGCTTCAAGGCAGTGAATAAATGGCTAAAGACGCGAGAGCATAGGCCCTGAAGGTTTTTTGGTTACGTAAGCCTCGCATAAACACAGCAATTACGGCCACTAGACTTTGCTTCATATAACGCCTTATCAGCGATATTTAAGATTGTGGTTAGCGACCACTCTTGCTGACAGGCGAAGTCAGCGGTCGCAACTCCGAGGCTTGCAGTAATTACTGATGAAACAGGGCTCTTGCCGTGCGCTATATCTAATGCTTCGATGGCGTTTCTTATTTCCTGCGCTTTAAATCTAGCCCCTTTTTCATCGGTATTAGGCAGTATTGCCACAAATTCCTCCCCGCCATAACGGGCGCAAAAATCAGTGTTGCGAGCCACTACATTGTTGAGTTCCATAGCAACGGCCTTTAAACACTCATCTCCTTTCGTGTGGCCATAATTGTCGTTATATAACTTAAAGCTATCAACGTCGAGCATGATCATAGTCAAAGGCCACTTTTGACGCTTTGATATTGCAATAGCTTTTTCCATTTCTATTTCAAACGCCCTTCGATTGGGAATATAGGTTAGTGGGTCGCTAAGTGATAAGCGGATTAGCTCTGCTTCTTGGCTTTTTACCCTTTTAAAATACAGTGCAAAAGTTTTAGCCAATCGAGAAATTTCGTCGCTGCCTTCAAACTTTGCTACTTCCTCACTGTTTTTTTCAACTAAATTTGTTAATGCGATCAAGCGCAGGATTATGCGCTTGTAAACATAAAAAATAATCGCAAAGCATATACACATCACAACTATCGACAGTGTTACCGACAGGGTTATTTGCTCTGAGAGCGCTTTGTTTGTATCTAACGCATGTATTGAAGCATCTTTAGTTATTGATGAGGCTTCAAACTCAATATTTGTTGCCAATTCTTCCGCCAGGTGTTCAACAAAACTTCCACGTCCTCTTGAGCGGCCACGAATACGCATAACATTGGCTTGCTTTTCTATCATGCCTGATTGCCCGAGCACCCCCTCTTCCATCATATTAACGAGTTCACTGCTGCTAATATCTAGCTGTGAATTTCTAAGCTCGGCGATGCTTTTTTTAATGCCTCCCTCTAGCTTTCTTAATTGGTGTAACTGGAATTGCTGATTAATTTGAGCGATTTGTAATACAAGAGGAAGCAGAGCTTTCGAAGATTGAAGACCTTCATATTGCTTCTTGCTACTCTCAAATATGTCGTTTAAGAAAGTAAACAGCACGTTACTTTCTGCCCTCACTTCACTTTCTACTTCAATGCGCTTGCGTACTAGCCCATTAAGCTCTTCCAATTCTAGAGTGAGAACGTCTAATTGAGTCTCGTAGTATTTATTATTTTGTTCTACCTCTAAACTAGAAAAAGCGAGACGTTCAATGGTCTCGTCTAATTGTTTTTTTGTGATACGTCGGGCGGATTGGCTTTCAGAAAAAGTTAAACGTGCCGTAAGTGCAATTAGGTGTTGAACTTCTCGGTTTATTTCAGTGGCGTTACCAAGGGTTGGTATAGAAGTGGAGCTAATGGTATTTAGTACCTCCCTTGCATCATTTAGACGAGATAATGACAGCACCAAGATAAGAAAAAAGAAAGCCATTACGCTGCATTGTGCAATGATGAACAGGTATAAGGTCTTCTTTTTGTGCCGCATATTATTCAACGCCTTCAGCGAGATTTACTATACGCTTTTCAACTTTAGGTGCTATGACGTACTGATTGCTGATTGCTTGCACCACCAATCTTGATATTTGGGGTGGGTGCATAGTTAGTGCCGTTAACTTTTCCGCATTTTTGAACGCATGAAATCCGTCACCGCCATTGGCCAGAAAGTTACTTGTAGCGAGTGTATATTTTCTTGATTTATCTATTGGCTTTCCATTAATGGTGACGTTCTTTACCCGATGGAGTGCTTTTGCTGAAGGGTCAAAACTATAAGACATTCCTGATACGTGAGGAAATCCTCCTTTAAGGTTTTGATATTGAGAAACCCCCTCTTCAAGCGCTTGAATAATTTGCTCCCCTGTTATGTCTAATGTCACGACATGAGCGCGAAAAGGTATTTCTGTAACAATATCTTGTCTAGAAATAGGGGTCCCCGCACTGTATTGTTTATTGCCTCGAATACTTCCGCCATTTACCAAAGCAATATCTGCATCGGCATAGTGCCTAATAGTATCGACGATAAGATTAGCGAAAGGATTTTCTTGGCTTCTTACCGCATTTCGCGTTGTCGAAATATCCGTACCCCATTGCCCTATTTGGATATTTAGCAGTCGGTTTAAGCGAGCTTTGTATGAACTTAGCTGGTCGCTCACCCGACTATCAGCTGGTATCTCTTCAAGCGGCTGTTCTAGATAAGAAATGGCTTCCCAATCCGAATCATGTTCAAAGCTTGCCACTATTGCCGTCCCCTGTCGGGTAAGTACCATACTGTTTGGGTGACGTGTGGTCTCAAGCAAAACATCTTCATCAAGCCGACTATCAGTTATAAATGCCACATCGATAACACCCTTGTTTAACAAGGGCCTGACAAAAGAAAATGGGTAGGAATAATGCAGAAGAATCATATCCGCGCCTTGCTGTCGCAACCGCTTAGACTCCTCTATAATGATATTCTGAGGCGGCGTGATAGATATACCAGACAGCTGATATTCTTCAATTACTCGTTGGTGCAACACAGAGATTACACCTAGGGAAACCTGCTCTTTTTCAATAATAACAGATTTACTTAAACCATCTGGAGGATACTCAACCCGATTATCTATAACGTTACTTGATACCAGAGGGAAAGCGGCCTCATAAGAACGTAACGACAACTCATCTTCGTAAAAACTGAACTCTCTTTTCGTGACTCCCATCACATCGGGTTCGAGCGTGTTTAAAATATCTATTATATGAGAGCCACGATCAAAAGATGAAAGAGCACTAGGGCCAATTGAACCGCCACCGAATACAAAAAATACCGTATCGTTATTTTGCCGTTCCCTTGAAACCAGTGTTTGAAGGTTGGCGTATTGACCTGTTCGAGGATCGCCAATATTGGGCATATCGGCGGTAAGTACAAGCGTTACTCTTTTGGGCTCTGCCTGACTCTGATTTTCAGATACTGCGTAGCCCGCTCGAAATAAAAGCGACAAACTTACTAAAAACACGAGCCATTGCATTCTTTGCATAGCAACACAAAATAAAACATTGTTAATATTATTAACAAGTATAGCAATGATTAAGTCAATGCAACCTTGGACTAAGTGACGCTTGAGTACTGATTTGTTTACTGGCTAGATGTGAAATCTTTGCCCTAAAGGCAAGAAACACTTATCGACCGTTAGAATGGCAGAGCACTCTTGTCCCTTTGTAACCAGAGCTCCTTGGCTTGAGACAAGGCTTCTGCCACATCACAATTTTGAAGAAGTACTAGGTAACTGCAAAGCGTACTTAAAATAGCCTGTTCACCGTAAAGGCTGTTTGTTTTACCCGCCCACACGTCCAGCATGTCATTAACATTCATGTCTTTGTCTTTAAGGGCCCATTTATCGGCCAGAACGGGCATTATCACTTCCTCGGTTTCACCGTTTCTGGTAATGAACAGCTCGGTTTCTCTTTCACCATTCACTTCAGGATCGCCACCATCGCCGCGAAAACAAAGTGCGTTAATCGACGAGTAATTTTCATTCACGCGACAATGTTTATGATCAAGATGCATGTGGTAAACCCCCTGCACACAAAACTCTGCGCCAGTGGGGTTCAATAGTCTGGCTAGCGTGTTGGCACAAGAGCGTAGCCCAAACACTTCGCGCAACTTAATAATGGTATCAAGCGCGGGCAATAAATATGATAGGTCGAGGTAGGTTACGCCTTTATCAGCAAGCTGCTGGTTTGCCTCAGCGATACTGGTAACCTCAACAAGGCCTAACTTAGGTAGCGCTATGCTTGCATAAAGGCGCCCTGAACCCGGCTCATGGGCACCGTGTAGCATAATGGAATAACCGTTTTTAGCCAGTACGGCTACCGCTAGTAAATACCAAGGAAGCTGGCGACGTTTTCCTGCATAACACCCAATATCTAACCTTGGGGTAAGTGTCTTAACCTCTGGCTCAATCAGCTCTCGGCATGCATCAACAAAACCGATAACTTCTTCTGGTGTTTCTTCACGGGTGCGAAGTAACATAAGAAATGCGCCCCGTTGATCGCCGGTCACTTCATTGGCCAATACCATTTTCATGGCATGATAAGCTTCATCACGGGTAAGGCTACGCCCCCCTTTTTGGCCTTTACCAATAATTTTTATGTATTCGCTAAATGGTTGCTGCATGCTCGGATGAATGTAATAGAAGTGTATTTACCTGTTGACGAGACTCTACCACCTTTCCAAATATAAGTAACGTGGGCCCAGTGAAATTTGCAGCCTCTACTTTGCCATGGATATCGGCAAGCGAACCAGTAATTACGCGCTGTTGAGGCGATGTAGCATTTTCAATTGCCGCTATCGGCCACGAACTTGGCACCTTGTGCTGCACCAAACCTTTGCAAAGCCCCTCAAGGCGACTTAGCCCCATATAAACCACCATGGTTTGCTTTACTACATTCTGCGCCATCGGCGCCATTTCAGGCCATTGTTCTGCATCTTTAAAATGTGCAGTCATAAAACTCACTGATTGGGCACAGCGCCTGTCGGTAAGAGGAATACCCGTATAGGCAGACACGCCCGATGCCGCTGTAATACCAGGGACAATAGCAAAAGGAATGTTAGCTTTTGTTAGTGCATCAGTTTCTTCGCAGGTTCGCGCAAACAAGGCTGGGTCACCACCTTTTAGTCGCACCACGGTGTGCCCCAAACTGGCTAGTTCAACCACCCGCTTGCAAATAGCGTCTTGGGTAAAGCTATGCTTTTTACAGCGCTTTCCTACGTACTCTTTCGCTACGCTAGATGGAATGAGCGAAAGGATGTCTTCGCTTACAAGTGCGTCAAACAATACCACATCGGCTTGCTGTAAAAGGCGAAGCGCTTTTAAGGTAAGTAGCTCTGCATCGCCAGGACCTGCGCCTACAATAAATACTTGGCCCTGCTTCTGACGCTCATCGCCAAGGTTTGCTGTATTCAGCCACTTATTTAGGTACGAATACTTAGCTAAAGATTCGAAATTGTCATTACGCTTACGAGTGGTTGAAGTCTTAATCGAAGGTGCATCGCGATAAAAAAGATTAAACAAAGGTTTCTGCGGTTTGAATAAGGTGCGTAAAAAAGGTAAAGACCAACTAGATGCAATTGACATAATTTAACGCTCCTAAACAGATTGGGTTTCTATAACTAAATGCTTGTCTATAAGCTCAGACAAGGCGGGCTTGCAAGAACCACAGTTAGTGCCGCACTTTAACTGCTGACCAAGTTCGGTTACCGATGAACAGCCTTTGGTTATGGCATCTGTAATTGTCTTTTCACGCACTTCAAAACAGCTGCAAACTACATCGCCATTTAAAAATGCTTCATCCACTTGGCCTCGTAATAAATTGCGTTGTGACTCAATGGAAATCGCCGTATTCAATAGACTGCTAAGCCACGCATTCGGTACTGACCAAGTGCTTTTTGTAGATGCCGTCACATGAGCCAAGCCTGTTTTTTCTGGCTCATCACCTAAAAATGCGGCAAAGCACAGTATGTCATCTACAAGCGCGAGACATACCGAAAAAGTGTGATGATGAAACTGTAATAGCACCGCGTTTTGCGGTAGCCGTGGTATCAAGCTTTGCGTAAATTCACGACGGCTTTTGTTCGACGCTACGTTTAACACTGATAGGGCTTCTTCAACACTACTTCCTTTTGATGTAGCGCCTTTGCCCTCAAGCGGTGTTTTATTCCAGTAATCACACACTTTCTTTAGCGTATCGTGATTATCAATACTGGGATTATCGATGCTGGGATTATCAATATTGGGGTTATCAATGTTGCTTTTTGAGTCGTGTGCCGATTGTATTTTTGGTGATAAAAAGAGTTTTCCATACGTAGCGTAACGTACAGGTGCAATAGCCACTGCAGCGTGTTTTAGTTCGGGTTGTCCTGAAATTGGGTCTACCGCACTTGTGTAAAGTGCGCCTAGCTTACTGTGAGAACCCCATTGCGCCGACCAGTGTATGGGAATGAATACTTCCCCTTGGCGCATATCCGTATCCGTTTTTACCGGGTAGATAACTGGGGCATCTTTACACACCGCACTTGTCAAAGAGACAAGATCATTATTTGCAACACCTAGCTCTGCAGCGTCTTTAGGGTTTATGTAAACAGAGGCGCTCGGCATATGAGCGAGTAACTTTGCGGCTTTACCCGTGCGCGTCATGGTATGCCATTGATCTCGAGCTCGACCGCTGTTAACTATAAAAGGGTAAGTATCTGACGTAACCTGCAGTGGTTCTTTATAGGTTACCGGAATGAGTTTAGCCTTACCGTTAGGTGTTGAAAACTGCTTGTCTTCAAAGGGACGTTTGCTGGTGAGGCTAGGTTTAGAATTTGCTTTAAAGTTAGCATCAGACGTAGGCGTATTTACACCTTTATTTACGTTTTGGAAAGGCCATTGCAAAGGCGATAGCCCATTGTATTGGGCTTCACTTAATGCTTGTAAGGGTGACAGGTCTAACTGGCGTTTACCATTATTGTGAAAGCCGGTGAGTCCAGCATATTCGCAGAATATTTGCGACGGATGAGTAAAGTTAAATGCTTCGCCAAACCCCATTTTAGCCGCCACGTCGCACATGATTTGCCAATCGTGTTTTGCACTTCCAGGTGGGGGTAATATACCCCGCTGACGTGATATACGGCGCTCTGAGTTTGTCACCGTGCCGTCTTTTTCTGACCAGCCCGTAGCGGGAAGAGCAACGTGGGCATAGTTGAGCGTATCATTCGATTCAACAATATCAGACACTACGACCATCTCACACTTTGAAAGAGCGCGCTCAACTTGGCCTCGATTGGGCATACTGACAACAGGGTTAGTCCCCATTATCCAAACAAATTTTACCTTGCCACTTTCTATTGCGTTAAAGAGGTCTACCGCTTTAAGACCCTGTCCTTTGGGCATAACGGGTGCATCCCAGTAGGACTTCACTACTTCGGTATGCTCAGGGTTTTCAAGGTCCATGTGGGCAGCTAGCATGTTAGCCAAACCACCAACTTCACGCCCCCCCATTGCATTGGGCTGGCCAGTAATAGAAAACGGGCCACAACCGTCTTTTGCAATTAAATCCATAGCTAAGTGACAGTTGATAATAGCTTGTGCTTTGTCCACACCAGCAGAAGACTGGTTTACGCCCATAGAATAAAAAGTAATGGCACTAGATGCTTCACAGAATGCGTCAAAAAAGGCCTTAAGTTTGCTTTTTTCTATATCACATACGCTAGCCACGTCATCCAGCGTTAGGGTGTTTGCACTTTCAAGTGCTTCATCAAGCCCGTCGGCATAGGTCTCGACGGTGTTTCTATCTATTCTACCTTGTGCGTCTGCATAGCTAAGTAAGCCATTAAACAACGCAACGTCGCTACCCGGTTTTATAGGAAGATGTAAGTCGGCTATCGTACAAGTTTCGGTTTTGCGTGGGTCAACAACAATGACCTTCATCGCTGGGTTCTTTAGCTTTGCTCGCTGGATGCGCTGAAAAAGTACTGGGTGGGCCCACGCCGTATTACTGCCAGTGATCACTAATAAATCTGTACACTCTAAGTCGGTGTAATCACAAGGCACCACGTCTTCCCCAAAAGCGCGCTTATAAGCAGCTACGGCTGATGACATGCAAAGTCGAGAGTTGGTATCAATATTGGCACTGCCGATATAACCTTTCATAAGTTTATTGGCAATGTAGTAGTCTTCAGTGAGAAGCTGTCCTGATACATAAAAAGCAACGGCATCCGCGCCATAATGCGCAATGGTAGATGTGATCTTATTCGCAATCACATCGGTGGCCGTGTCCCAATCCACCGATTGTCCTGCTATGGTTGGGTGAAGCAAACGTCCACTTAGGTCGTTTGTTTCAAGCAGGTTTGTTCCTTTAACACACAATCTTCCATAATTGGCGGGATGCTCTGGCGTGCCTTTAACAGTGTCCAGGGTTACGGCACGCTTGCTTACGTTGCAACTGATATCTACACCACACCCTACGCCGCAGTATGGGCATGTTGTTTGTCTTAATTGTTCAGACATCATGTCGGGTTGTCGTGTAGGCATATTCATTTCATTACCTTTTTCGGTTTCACAGCTTTTGAATGCATTTTGCTAACAGGCTTTATTCATGTGGGCGTATAAAAAAGACAGTTTGCTTAAACGCCCACAAAAACCTTTTCGCCCTCTACCTTCACAGCGTAAGCCGTGACGGAAACATCGTCGTGTTCTTTACACAGCCCGGTTTCTAAAAAGTAATGCTCTTTGTATAAAGGCGAAGCAACAACAGGTGCACCGCCTATCGACCCTAGAAGCCCGCGATAGAGTACGTTTGCTTTACCAATAGGGTCGTAGTTACTAATGGCGAAAACCTGAGTTTCGCCGTTTATCTTCAAACTGAAAATTGCCACTTGCTGTGAGTCGACAAGGGCGCAAACCCCACTGTTTGTCACTAAGTCGTTCGTCTCACAAACGTAGTGCCATTGCACTTGCTGTGGTTCTGACGCCATTACATTTTGCGCTGCTGACATAATTTGATTCTCCTAACAGGGTTGATAAGCCAGTGGCTATACCATAGAGACAGGAATGAACTGATCTTTACCTGCTACTTTTTCAGCTTCAGTAGCTGGGCGAACCTGGCCTCGCTCTGAAACAAACTGAATATTGGTGTCGCTAGCATTGCTGTTTACGAATTGACGGAAACGCTTGCGCGACTCTGGGTTTTCGATGGTGGTTTTCCATTCGCACTGATAAGCATCAACCACAGCATCCATCTGTGCTTCAAGCTCACCATTAATGCCAAGAGCATCGTTTATCACAACGTCTTGCAGGTAAGCTAACCCACCTTCTAAGTTGTCCATCCACACCGATGTACGCTGTAAGCGATCAGCCGTTTTCACGTAAAACATCAGCACGCGGTCGATGTACTTAATAAGGGTTTCGGTATCTAGGTCGGTGGCAAACAGGTCTGCATGTCGAGGCTTCATGCCGCCATTCCCGCAAACATACAGGTTCCAGCCTTGCTCGGTAGCAATAACGCCAATGTCTTTGCTTTGGGCTTCTGCGCACTCACGGGTACACCCCGAAACGGCAAATTTAATTTTGTGCGGTGCACGTAAGCCTTTGTAACGATTCTCTAAATCAATGGCAGTGCCAACAGAATCCTGAACACCGTAACGGCACCAGGTGCTGCCCACACACGATTTCACAGTACGCAGTGCCTTCGCGTAGGCGTGGCCGGTTTCAAAACCACCAGCGACCAGTTTTTCCCAGATATCAGGTAAGTGCTCTACGCGCGCTCCAAATAAATCAATGCGCTGACCACCTGTGATCTTGGTGTACAGGTTGTATTCTTTTGCCACTTCACCTAGCAGAATCAACTTCTCAGGCGTTATTTCGCCACCAGGTACACGCGGTACAACGGAATACGTGCCATCTTTTTGCATGTTGCCAAGGTAGATATCGTTGGTGTCTTGCAGAGGAAGATGTGAAGCCTTAAGAATGTAGTCGTTATACACCGAGGCTAAAATTGAGCCGACAGCGGGCTTACAAATTTCACACCCTAGACCTTCACCATGCTGCTCTAGTAGCTCGTCGAAGGTGCGAATGCCGTTTACCTTAACGATGTGAAAGAGTTCTTGTCGGGTGTAATTGAAGTGCTCACAAATGGCTTTCGATACTTCCACACCGCGCTTTTCAAGCTCGCTGTCTACCACATTTTTAAGTAGAGCGGCACAGCCTCCACAACCTGTACTGGCCTTAGTTTCACCTTTTACATCGCCAACGCTACAACAGCCGCCTTCAATGGCTGAAACAATATCGCCCTTTGTCACATTTAGGCATGAACAAATAGACGCGGTGTCTGGCAGTGCATCGGCACCTAGCGCCGGTGCAGCATCGGATGAGGGCAGAATTAGGCTTTCTGGGTGTTCAGGTAATTCAATATTATTAAGTGCATACTGTAGGAGCGTGTCGTAGTCGCTGGTATCGCCAACGAGTACAGCACCAAGCACGTACTTTTGCTCGCTATCTACCACCAGCTTTTTATACACGCCCTCGGGCTGATTTAAGTACGTGTAGCTAAGCGCTCCGTCTGTGCGTTCATGGGCATCGCCAATTGAGCCCACTTCTACGCCCATTAGCTTGAGTTTAGTGCTCATATCTGCGCCAGCGAACTCGGCATCGCCACCTGTAATATGACTTACGGCCGTGCGTGCCATGGTGTAGCCAGGTGCAACAAGACCAAAGATTTTGTTATCCCACAGCGCACATTCACCCACAGCGTAAATGTTCGGGTCAGACGTCACGCAGTGGTTATCAATAACAATACCGCCGCGCTCACCCAGTGTTAGCGCTGACTTTCTGCCGAGCTGGTCGGAAGGTCGAATACCAGCAGAAAATAAAATCATGTCAGTTTCTAGTGCAGTGCCGTCAGCAAACACCATTTTATAGCGGCAGGTATCACCGGCCTCGATAGTTTGGGTGGCCTTTTGGGTATGAACCGTAACGCCTAAATCTTCAATTTTGTCTTTAAGCACGTTACCACCAGCTTGGTCTAGCTGCACTGCCATAAGCTGAGGCGCAAATTCTACTACGTGAGTGTCTAGCCCAGCTTGCTTTAGGGCATTCGCGGCTTCTAAACCTAGAAGACCGCCGCCAACGACAACACCAACTTTGCTCACCGCGGCTGACGCTTCAATGGCGAGTAGGTCGTCAATGGTGCGATACACTAAGCAATGCTCTTGATCGTTGCCTGGAATAGGTGGAACAAATGGGTATGAGCCCGTGGCTAGCACCAGCTTGTCGTAGCTAAACACCTGCCCTTCTGAAGTCGTGACTTTATTATTGTCACGGTCAATATCGGTAACTAAAGCATTGGTGACGACATTGATTCCCCATTCGGCGTACTGAGCGGGTGTAGCAAGCGCTAGGTCATCAGCACTCGCGCCACTAAAAAATGATGACAGATAAACGCGGTCGTATGCGAGGCGAGATTCGCCGCATAAAACGGTTATTTCTACATTGGCATCGCTTTGGTGAAGCTGTTCAACAAAATGGTGCCCCACCATGCCGTTGCCTACGACGACAATTTGCGTTTTTGAGTCCAATGAAGTCATGATATTCCCCTTTTTTCGGGACAAAAAAAAGCCCGCTTCAACTTTCGTTGATGCGGGCTTCGTTGCCTATTTTGCTAGTACTGACACTTAAGACCAGCATACTCTAACTAACACATTTTACGGAGTGTTATAAATCACACAATTTTTCAGCGATTGACACAAATCACCAAAACACACTTTACGCTTATAGCTATCCAAGTTCAGTGCCAAAACCGTAATCCGTTGTTTTTATTTGATTTACTAAAAAACAGGTATTATTCAGACTTCAAAACTGCACCAAACAAACGCAAACCTGTGTTCACTTGGTGCATTAAGAACTATCAAATAAATTAGGCCAGTTTATCCGTTGCTACACGGTAGCGAGGGTCTTCGACTACGTTAATTTCAACAAATTTGTCGGCCTTGCGAAGCAGTGAGCGACACTCATCGCTAATATGGCGAATGTGTAGCTTCTTACCTTGCTCTTCGTATTTATCTGCAAGGGTATCTAGTGCGTCGATACCTGATGAATCCCAGATACGAGAGTCTTTAAAATCGATAACTACATCTTCTGGGTCGTTAGCGATATCAAACAAGTCTTTGAAATGGGTTACCGAGCCAAAGAACAGCGGGCCGTCTAGCTCATAGACTTTCCAGCCGTCGTTATCAATATGCGACTTCGCTTCGATATGACGGGCGTGTTTCCATGCAAATACAAGGGCTGAAACGATAACACCCACTACCACCGCAATGGCAAGGTCGGCAATAACCGTGACACCTGTTACTAGAAATAGCACAAAGGCATCTTCTTTGTTTACGCCGCGAATAATTCTGAATGACGCCCACTCGAAGGTAGCGATAACCACTACGAACATTACGCCAACAAGAGCAGCAAGCGGGATCATTTCAATCAGCGGTGCAGCAAATAGAATGAAGCCCAATAGTACAAGTGCGGCAGTAATACCGGATAAGCGACCACGGCCGCCAGAGTTTATATTGATCATGCTTTGACCAATCATGGCACAACCGCCCATACCGCCAAAGAATCCGTTAACCGTATTTGCAACGCCCTGGCCAACACACTCTTTATTACCTCGACCGCGGGTATCGGTCATTTCATCAATTAATGAAAGAGTAAGAAGCGATTCAATAAGACCAACCAAGCAAAGAATTACTGAGGTTGGTAGTACTATCATAAATGTTTCCCAAGTGAACGGAACCATAGGAATAGCGAAGCTAGGAAGCTCGCCTGCAAGTGTTGCAGTGTCGCGCTGGTCAGCCGGTAGCAAGTCACGAACAAAGTCGATTACCGTACGTGCTTCTAAGTCGAGGCCGTGTACTAATGCGGTTACCGTAACAATCGCTACTAGCGAGGCAGGAACGGCTTTTGTGAGCTTAGGCAGTAAATAGATAATGGCCATGGTTAACGCTACAAGCCCTAGCATCCAGTACAGCAGTGTACCTTCCATCCACTGCAGTTCTCCAGCAGCGTTGGTGACTTTAAACTGACCTAACTGAGCTAAGAAAATAACGATAGCAAGACCGTTTACAAAGCCAAGCATTACCGGATACGGCACTAAGCGGATAAACTTTCCGAGCTTGAAAATACCGCACAATATTTGCAGTAATCCAGCCAAAATAACCGCGGCAAATAAATACTGCACGCCGTGTTGGGCAACCAGTGCCACCATTACAACGGCCATGGCGCCGGTAGCACCAGAAATCATTCCTGGTCGGCCACCAATAGCGGAAGTGATTAAGCCCATCATGAAAGCCGCATAAAGACCAATCATTGGTTCTACGCCGGCTACAAATGCGAATGCAACGGCTTCAGGAACCAAGGCAAGCGCCACGGTAATACCTGATAGCACGTCATTTTTAACGTTGCTGTCTTTACTGGTAATTAAATCGAACATGTTCTCTCAGAAGCTAGGATGTTAAACACAACAACCTACCGTGGCGTACACTGCGTTACAGCAGAACACCAAGTGGGTAGGAGAATTTTTCGGCGATTCTATCACCATTGTTGCTTAAAATCTTTTAATAGATTGTTACTACGGCCTGTTGAACGTTGATGTACAGCAAAGATCAACAAGCCCCCGTCCAAACTACTTGGCGCTTACGTGATAAGCACAAGGCTCTTTGCACCATTTCTAATACTGTGAGCTTGTCAATTTTTCATGTAAGGCCTCAGGGCTTAATTTAATAGCGAATGCTGACAAATTGCATCGTACATGGCATCGTATAAAGGTTTTTATTCACCGCGTCGTTCAATGCGCTTCGATTTCTAATACGGGGCTACGATAAGACGTCGCAATAAGGCACAAGTCTTATTCAACGAGGAGTTAAAGTGGTACCTTATATTCTGACCATTTTGTGCGTGCTAGTGGCAGGCGCTATACATTGGATGTCGCCGAAGGCTTATTGGAAAGCCACTATTATGTCGACCGCCGTTATTTTACTATTTTCTGTAGCGGCATTGTTCATCTTTAAAGCATCAGGAATGCTGGTTAGCGAGCACACAGGCGAGAATGCTGATTTTTCAGGACAAATGCTAACCATCACCACAATGATTGCCTTCTTCGGTTTCTTAATATCGCTGTTTGTAGGCTGGTTTCTTCGCGTAGTCAGAAACTAATTTGGAAAGCAAAACCACATAGTTTGCGAGGCTGCACCATTTTGGCGCAGCCTCTTGCCTCTCAACTTCCCTCTTAACGCCGCTAACCTTCCCGTCCCCCCTTATAAAGTCACCTTAAGTAAAAATTCCAGTCACACCACATGCCGCGAAATGTCAGCACTCCGAGCGTTTTTGTTCACGCTAACGCTTATCTTCATCAATTCTAATAAACAGGGCATAAGTGTTGCTTGGTAGACGTATTGCTCTGCTGAGTCCAGGGGGCTAAAAGCAAAGAGTTTCAAAAAATCGTTTCGCCAATAGATGCACTCATCAAGAAAAAATTCGAAACGTGTGTACCAAAGATTAGCAGGCCTTAATATGCTTCATGAACCAGAACAGACCATTGCGCTGTGTAGCGACGCTACTAAGCGCTTTTTGCTAGCGGCAAAGCACGCCGAAATAACTGTGCTTGAGCAATTATCTAGTAATTGTCGAATTGTAATTGCGGTTCGTGAGCTTATTCATGAACTGCAAAAAGAACGTGGGGCCAGCAACATCTTTCTTGCTTCAAAGGGCGAACGTTATAGTGTTGAGCGAATGCAGTATATCGGTGCTAGCGAACAAGCGGAGTCTTTGTTAAAAAGCCATTTAAAGTCCCTCTACCTGACAGATGAAATCACTACGGGTAACCCGCGGTTGTTGAGCAGCATTACACTTGCTATGCAGGCGACGGACTACCTGCCCAGACTGAGAGAACAAGTAAGCAAGCAGCTGCTGACACCACTGGAATCCACCCGAGCATATAGTCGCTTAGTGGCCAGTTTACTTACTGTTATCTTTGAAGCAGCAGATATTGCAAGCGACCCAACAATAACCCGCTTACTGGTTGCTCTGTTCAATTTTATGCAGGCAAAAGAATACGCGGGGCAAGAGCGGGCGTGGGGCGCTATTGGTTTCGCAGAAACTCATTTCGATGTTCGCCTTTGTGAAAAGCTAGCCGCACTTCAGCACGCACAAGAACATCACTTCAGTATATTCTGTGAGTTTAGCTGTAAACCGCATAAAGAAGCACTAGAAGCGTTAAACAAAAGCCCTGCTGCAATCGATATTACACAGCTTAGAAATATGATTGCACAGCTTGGTGACGGCAGTCCGATTGCCGGAGAAATATCGGAAGTTTGGTTTGATGTAGCAACACGTCGAATGGATGCAATGCAGACTATCGAAGTGGCGCTCACTGAGGCCCTTACTCAGCAAGCTAACAGTAAAGTGGCCGATGCAAAAAATGAGATGGCCAATCATCAGCAGTTGCTTACGCGCTTCAATGATGAACACGCTACTGATGGCTCACCGCTCACCTTATTGTTCGATCCAAGTATGCCTGGGCTCGCGGAAGACACCAAAGAAGACGAAATCAAAACGCTATCACTTAACGAGCAAACGAAGACTTTATCTGCTCACCGCTCTTTTTATGATTTACTGCGTTCACAGGCCCAACACATAGAAGATATGGGTCGGGAGCTCGAAGAGGCCAAGCGTGCAATACAGGAACAAAAACTGATTGGGCGAGCAAAACTGGTAGTAATGGAGCAATTCGGATTAAGCGAAAATAATGCGTATCGTCGACTGCAAAAACAAGCTATGAGCGAAAATACGACCATAGCGGCTATTGCCGCTAAGATAGTAAATATTACAACAAAGACTACTGCTCAAAGGTAGCTACTCTCAATTGAGTCACTTCTAGTTTAATTAAGCGCGTTCTAGCTCTTAAGGAGAAACTAAAGTCAACAAAGGCCAAACAGTAAGCCAATTCTTAGAAGCAAGTCGCTGTTTAAAAACTTCGGGTCTTGGATATTTTGGGTTAATACTTATGGTGCCGGCGAAGTTTGCTTCCAAACCAAATGGCGCGAGTATGTCTAAATCATCATTGGCTAAAAGACGAACCGCAACACAGGTTTCTCGTTCTATCCAATACGAAATAGCGTCTTGGCAATTTTGATAGGGAGCGTGCGCGTGAGCTACGTGCATACGCGCTTGGTTTTTAACTTGCCAATTAGCTTGAGGAACCATACGCGCTAGCTCGCGTTCAATGGCTTGTTCTTGTGCTTTCAGCCCTGGTTTAGCAGCTGCAGAATTTGGTGAGTAAGCTTGCGGTTGAGGTACTGATTCCAATGTATTATCGGCACTCGCAACACTTTGCGGCGGATTAATTTCACCACTAAAGTAAATCACATCAATATCGTTAAGCGGAGTTGGTGTCGCTCTTGCGTGTAACTCATCCCATATGGCATTTCGAACAAATCCAGCACCAATGTACCCTTGCGGTAAATCGAGCGCTCTCAAAGCGCGAAGGCAACGCATGCGAAAAGGATCCCGCTTAATAATGTCGCCTAGCCGTTTGAGCTCTTGCACGTTTAACCTTCGTCTTTTATACGCAGTTTGCGTTTCCACTTGATGATATAAAAGCAAAAGGCAGCCATACTGCCACCAGCAAACCACCCTGCAATAATGTCGCTAGGCCAATGCACGCCCAATAAAATGCGGCTTAAGCCAATACAAAATACAAGAAAGGTGGCTGCCATGTAGATCCACACTTTTACTGAAGCGTTTTGCGTGAAGTACGTTAACAAATAGGCGATATAGAAATAAACAAGCGTAGATAAGGTAGCATGTGCAGAGGGGAAGCTTTGTGTATACACACTTACATCCTGCATGGGCAGCGGAGGACGAGGCCTGTCGATGCCAGCTTTGAGTAAGAAAGTCGTTGCGATCCCCACGGCAACAGCAATCAAAAAAGTCAGTGCCTTTTTCTTTTCACCGGCCATCGCCAAGGCTCCGGCAACTGAAATCGTGACAAAGATAAGTGCCGTATTACTGCCTAACGCGGTGATATCGCGAAGCGCGTCTTCTTTCCAACCCGATACATTGCCTGCTTCGCTAATTACATTGAATAACGCATTGTCAAACGTAGTCAGCACGCCCATGTAGACAAACAACATCATAAGCAAAAAACCGGTGCCAAGTAGTAACACCTGAATAGAGGGTGTTTTAATGATGTCTAAGTAAGAGGCTAGCGCGCCGCTGTTTTTTGTTTCACTGCTTGTCATAAATCTACTTCCATTTAGTACAAAAAGAGCGTTATTGGTCGTGCTTGCTACCACCTAGGCAGTTTGGCGATACCATAGATTGCCCACCTCGAGCTTCCCACTCTGTAGGCGTATACGTGTGAAGTGCCAACGCATGAACAGGCCCCTGCAGCGCTTCAGCCGCAAGACCGTTAATTTCTCTGTGTCTCGCTATTAAGCGCTTACCCTCAAAGGCATCACTCACTACCGTTACTTTGAAATGACTTTGAGCCCCTTCTGGAACATTGTGCATAAAACTCTCATCTACAACCTCGAGAAAACTCGGATTAAGTGCAGCTTCAATCGTAGTTTCCAGAAACGCTTTTACTTGCATTTGGCTTACCTTGTTCTGTGAATAAGATGTCGGAATGTAAGATTAATTCTACCACCGATAGGCTTAGCCGTCTTCGCAATACCGTGCACATAATGACTTTGTGTTGTTCCTGCCATAATTAATACACTGCCGTGCTCAAGCACCTGCGTATACTTTTCCTTTGTTTCTTTGTGCTTAAAAACAAAGGGCCTTGCTTCACCTAAGGTGACGGATGCAATAACCGGGTTTATACCCAACTCAGGCTCATCATCTGAATGAAAGCTCATGCTATCTTGTCCGTCACGATACCAATTCGCTAACACACTGTTGAACTTTGTATTTTGGGTTGCAGCACATAACGCTTCACAACAATCCTTAATGCTTAAAAGGCTGTTCGTCCACGGATTTGGCGACATGGTTAAATTCGAATAGGTATAGGTGCAATCGTCATCGCCGTGCCAGCTCTGAAGGCGGGGAATTTTTACCGGCTTGCCAAACAATCTGATCGAGTCCTGACGCCAGGGTAACTCGGCCTTCAGTAACTCAAAAAAAGTATCTGCATCATTTTTTGATAGCGCCTGAGGAAAATAAGTGACATCGCCCTCTGACAGCGGCAGCTTATGAGATGAGCTATTGTTTTCTGACGTCTCGAAAAGAGAAAACTGCATGCGTAACTATGATATTTCCGGTGATTTTAAATTTTGGCTATGGGCACTTGATCTCAAAAGTGCTTAAACACACCTTTGAAGTTCCCCCAATTACACCTTAATTACGCATGCATTGCTAATGTGGATTTTTCTGCGAGATTTAAAAGTGATTCTGCAACCAGTACATTGTTACCACCAACAGCGCACTGCATAAGAATAACACGTTAATGGCTAGAGCCGCGTAGCTGATATGATAAGATAGGCAACGCGAACACAAACCAACTAGGCATTCCCAAAAGTATGTGAGTGCTTTGAGCCTTCTCTGAAAACAGATTCCAATGAATACAGAATTTATTTTTGCCGACCGACAATTCTCGCTTATTCGCTACCCTGAAAAGCACCAGCACATAAGCCTTCAAGCATGGGATAGCGCTGATGAACTCGTTATTGAGCACATTGAGAGCTTATTAAGTGAAGCGTCGCTTTCAATTGGCAGTGGTGACAATGATGGCTCAATGATGATTTTTAACGACGATTTCGGCGCGTTAGGTTGTTGGTTTTCGCACTTAGCACCTTACTGGGTATCTGACTCCTACATATCTTTGCGATCACTCTCTGAGAATTTAAAAGCCAATCATTTACTGGGTAATGCAGAAACGAGCAATAAAAACGGCCTGCTAACCGCGCCGCTGAAAACCTTGACTAGCGTGCAAAGCTTAACGTTTAAGCCAGAAAAGGCGCCGAGTCTTGTTGTGCTGAAGGTCCCCCGCGCCCTTGCACTTCTTGAACAGCAGCTTATTGATTTACAAAAATATATAACACCTGACACGCGTGTTATCGCAACCGGTAAAGTGAAGACCATCACAAAATCCGTACTCAACCTATTTGAACGATATATTGGCCCCACCACCACGTCCCTTGCCAAGAAGAAATCGCGGCTTGTGTTCGCTTCGCCTCGTGAGTCAATAAAACTATCTGACTCGCCCTATCCGACGCGCTGGCAGTGTAAAAGTACGATGGGAATGGCGTTAACTATAGACAATCTGGCGAATACGTTTTCCCGACAGTCATTAGATATAGGCGCTCGCATTATGCTTGAACATATGACGGTGAGCGCTAATGATGTGGTGGTAGATTTAGGCTGCGGCAACGGAGTACTGGGGGTTAATGCCCTTTCTCTTGCCCCTGATGCCAAAGTAATATTTGTGGATGAGTCCTATATGGCGTTAGAAAGTGCCAGACTCAATGTGCTCAACAACTTCCCGGATAAAATTGATCAATGTGAGTTTGTTGCAAGTAATTGCCTTGAAACATTAATCAATAGAGAGAATAAACCTGCTGTTACCAAAATTCTGTGTAACCCACCGTTTCATCAACAAAACGCAATCACTGACCATATTGCATGGCAAATGTTCACTGATTCCCGGGACGTACTTATTAAAAGCGGTCACTTAGTGGTGGTTGGTAACCGACACCTCGACTATCACATTAAACTTAAAAAGTTGTTTGGTGGCGCTAAGGTACTTGCGAGTGACAAAAAGTTCGTTATCTTAGGCACTGCAAAACGATAAGCGATCAAAAAACATGCGCGAATTAAGGAAAACATTTAAAGGCATTTTTATGAAGAAAATACTTTTATCACTGCTGACCGCTATCATGCTAATAGGCAGCAGTTCACCCGTTATGGCCAAGAAAGACGATGGGTCTCAGGTTCAGCCAGATAACTATTACCCTCGGGTGAAAATAGAAACCACCATGGGCGATATTGTGGTTGAACTGGACAGAAGACGTGCGCCAATTACCGTAAATAACTTTCTTCGTTATGTTGATAAGCGCGCCTACGAAGACACCATTTTTCACCGCATCGTGCCTGGTTTTGTTGTGCAAGGTGGTGGTTATACGGCTGACTTCAACGGCAAGTCGAACTTTCCAGATATCTTCAATGAGTCTGGTAACGGTTTGACTAACGATCTGCACACTATTGCAATGGCAAGACAAGGTGACCCGCATACCGCAAACCGACAATTTTTCTTCAACGTGAATGACAACAGCAGCTTAAACCCCGGAAGAGACTGGGGCTACGCGGTTTTTGGCGTAATTGTTGAAGGCGAAGATATTGTTGATGCCATGTCGGAAGTAGAAACTGAATATTCGATTCGCCTTAACGCGAATAACGTACCCATTGAGCCGATCATTATTAAAAAGATGACCGTGTTACCGCCCTTATAGCGATTAACAGATACAAGCAGCCATAAAGAGCAATGCTCTATGGCTGTAATTCCAACCTGAACAAATGCTGTTTTGGGAAGGTTTTGTCGAAGTAAAAGCCCTGCTTGTTAAATCCTAAGCGCTGTAAAAGCTTCTGCGACGCCATATTTTCTGGGTGCGTCATGGCTGTTAAAAAACGATAGCCCTTAGACGCAGACCACGCAATAACACACTGACATGCCTCGTAACATATACCCTTACCTCTTGCTTCAGGCAGCATGGCAAAGCCTAAATCTGGACATTCAAATGCAAAGCGATTGAAGAGACCACAAACCCCTAACGGTTGTTTGGTTTTGGTTAATTCAACAGCAAGCAGGCCATACCCCCACTCTTCGCGCTGCGCATTCGTTTTGCCAATGTAATCACACGCATCGTCCACTGTATTAACGTTCTTACTTCCAATGAATTTTAGCCATAGCGGGTCCTGCTGCAGAGCGAGCACCCAATGTTTATCATTATAAGTCAGTGGCCGTAGCGTTATTTTATCGTTTGTAAAAATAGCGGTGTTTGTGTTCACACTAGTCCTTTTGGCAAAGTTTTTATGACGCGCATGTAGTGCTAGTTTTGTACCTCTGCAGGCTAATATATAGCTAGAAGTAAGACTTAAGGCAAACAATATTCCTTTGATAGAAGCCTGTCTATGTGCTCAAGGTGATCTGGGTTCACCGCTGCCGCGCGAGGGTATTTTGGGTCCGCTCTGTCATTTACTCTTGGGTGCTCCCACAACGATGTATGGACGATAAACCGCTCGGCTTCCTCTGCACCACCGTGCTCTAAGCATCCACTCAAGCATGTATCTACGTACGTTTGATGTACAGGATAGGCGTCATTTGCCTGTGCACAATCGAGTGTTTCGCAAATCCAAAAGGTAAATTGTGCAAGCACATCGTCTAGAGACTCAGACCCCTTGTGTTGATGAAAATTGAGTGCTTTAGCGCTTACTTCGACAAACCGATAGTCTTTTTCTCTCTCCTGTAAGGCAGGGTTAATTTGTGTTGGGATAAGTTGGGCGTTTAATTTGCTATGCGCATTGACCACGGCGCCAACGTAGGTCTGTTTTTCATGAAGACTACGCGTCACCCATGCCCTTTCGAAGCCAAAAACCGTCACAGGGAGCCCTTGTGTAAAAATGTTGGAGTAGCGCTCTCGGCTGTTTTTGCTTAGTAAGCTTCCGTAACCTAACACCATGTGTTTTTCGGTTTGCGTACTTAACCAATTCGCTATTTCATTCATTTTCACCTCTACTTCACAACCGCTCGACGTTTACCATCTTAAGCATGTTTATCTTTGCAGTTTATTCAACTGGAAAAAATCGTACTGACCACTTTCCCCTAGTATAAAAAAAGGCGATGTACTGAGAGCCCCAATACATCGCCTTGTATACCGCAGTGGAGTTGTTTAATTAAAACAACGCTCTCACACCCATAGTAAAGTTTCTACCTGGAAGCGGTGCTTGGTCTTTTAAGAAAGATGTATGAACACGGGCTTCCTCGTCAGTTAGGTTTTCACCGCGCGCAAACACTACCCAGTCAATGCCCTGTGTGCCAAATTCATATTGCACGCTTGCGTTAACCAAGATGTAACCGTCGGTTGCAGTCTCAAATGACGCAACGTCGTTTTGGTCGTCGTACCACGTAAAGCCCACGTCAGCACTTAAACCATCGTTCACGTAGCTTAATTCACTACCAAAGCGCATAGGCGGCGTGCGCGGAAGGTTGTCGTCTTCTATTTCTGCGCGGATATAGTCACCAAATACGGTTAAACGTAGCGTGTCTGATAAATCAACGTAAGTTTCTGCTTCGAAGCCCCAAATGTCAGCGTCAGCTTGTTGGAAGTAATAGATAGGCAAGCCTTCTTCATCGCCGTGTTCATCATGTCCATGTTCTTCGTGCTCGCTTTCTAATCCTTCCTCTTCGTGCTCATCGTGTTCTTCGTGCTCGCTGAGCGCAATTAAGCCTGTGCTTGTTTGGAAGATATAGTCATCTGCCTGATTGTAGAAGAAAGACGCACTATAGCCCCAGCTACCGGTAAACTTACGGAAAGTAATATCTAGGTTGGTACTAACTTCTTCTTTTACGCCTTTAAGTGTTTCTTCGATATGGCCTTCTTCATCCATATCAAATACTAAACCCACTTCGTAGCTTTGGGTTGCTAAATGCTGGCCAGCAGAGAAAAGTTCTTGCTGACTAGGCGCACGCTCACTGCGTGACAACGTAACGGCAACCGAGTGACCTTCCTGGTATTCCCAGTTAGCGCCCGCTGAAAGCGATAGGCTGGTAAAGTCGTAGTCAGGGAAGTTGAAAGCAACAGCATGCTCCTCGCCTTCATGCTCATCATGCAATACGTCAAGTTCCACTTCGCTGGCATCAGCATCTAATGTCGTTCGCTCTAGTCGGCCACCAAGCTCAAAGGTTACATTACCTACTTTCTTTTGTTCTATAAGATAAAGTGCGTAGCTCGATGTAGTATTAGCTGGGGTAAAGGCTTCTTCGCCCACGGCATTGTAATCGCTATGATTAAACTGTAGCCCGAATACGCCGTGCCAGCCGTTCACTTCTTCGTGATAAGCAGACAGGCGAATGTCGCTCGATTCATTTGTGAATACCGTGCCTGGCTCACCGTCTTCAATCTCAGCATGTTCGTAATCGGTGTAAGCTGCGGCAAATTTAAGGTTAGTTATTCCTTCAAAGGGTGAATGCCACTCACCGGCTGCTTGATAACGGGTCATATCTACATCAAGTAACACGCCTTCTTCAGCGTGTTCTTCATGATCATGTTCTTCAAGATCGTGGTCTTCGCCCTCATGCTCTTCCTCACCATGAGCATGGCTATAGCCAGGTACGCCATATTTGTTGTCGAGTTGTTCCACAGCGAAACCGAAGTAGCCTTCTTCGGCCACGTAAGATAAACCTGCAACGACGTTACGCGTCTCCATTGCGCTGCTTTCTAGCACACCGTTTGGTTCATCCTCATCGGGATCGATAGACGCAAAGCCCGGAATATCCGCGTTATCTGTATCGCGATAAAATCCGTCGACATGCCATGCAATATTGCCACTGCCACCCGTTACATCTGCACGGGTATACGAGCCGTTATTCACTGTGCTATAGCTAGTTTCAGCTTCGCCTTCTACGCCGTCTATCTGATACTGAGGAATACGTTTGTCAACCACGTTCACCACACCACCAATAGCGCCACTACCGTATTGAAGCGTTGCAGGACCGCGAAGTACTTCCACCTGCGTTGCACTTGAAAGTGTGGTGGCGACATTGTGATCTGGACTTACTCGAGATACATCAGATACATCCAAACCGTTTTGAACAATCTTTACGCGCGGGCCATCGTTACCGCGAATAACTGGGCTGCTTGAAACTGGGCCAAAATAAGTGCTGTGCACACCAGGCGCGTTTTTGAGGGTTTCGCCTAAAGTTGGCGCTTCTATCTTACGTAATTTTTCCGCACCAATTACGGTAACTGGCGTAACAGATTCCAGTACTGATGATTGAAGCGCATTGGCGGTAACTACGATATTTTCGACGGATGCAGGCTTTAAAACGAAGTCTACATTTTGATCCGTATTTACGTCGCCTAAGTCGTTATCACCATGAATGTAGTTTGAAGAATAAACATGTAAATGAATATGTGGCTGCTTTACATCATCAAATCGATAAATACCATTTGCATCGGTGTATGCTACACGGCGACTGCCTTCGATTTTTACTTCAGCCCCTGCAACAGGTTGGCCTGCCGTGTCGGTGACTTTTCCCGTTACTGTGGTGGCATACACAGGCGCACTTAACAGCCCCGCTATGGACAAACTTAGCAGCGAACGCATTTTCATGGGTATTCCTCTGGGGATGTTATAACATTATATAGTGATGTTATAACATTTTATCCATTACCCATTGCTTGTCAACCGCTACTTTACTCACTTAATCTTATGTTTTTGCAATTTAATCGGACGCCCTACTGAAACCCAGGGTTTAAGAAATTCATAGCTTATTGGGCACGAAGGTACTAAGCCCTACTCACTGTGAAATTGATCACTTCTTGAATATGCTTCGCATTGATTTTAAGCATTAACAGCCTGTCGATGCCCAGCGCCACACCGGCACAGGCAGGCAAACCTGCATCAAGTGCACTTAAGAAGTTCTCATCAATAGGCTTAGTGGGAAGGCCATGTTCTTCGCGCTTTCTGTTATCCGTTTCAAAACGCAGTCGCTGCTCTTGTGCTGCACTGAGCTCATTAAACCCATTGGCGAGTTCAGCGCCTTGGTAATACACCTCAAATCGCTCGGCAACGCGTTCGTCATCAGAGCTTAGCTTTGCAAGCGCTGCTTGAGAAGCAGGAAAGTCGTAAATAAAACACGGCTTTTCGATGCCTATTTTGGGCTCGATAGCATAGCTGAATAATAGCTGTAGTTTGCTGTCATAACTGAGGCTTTGCGGCGCGTGAATATCTATGTTCTGCTCTTTCATTGCCTTTAGTAACATGTCGTCATCAGCAGTTAATGGGTCAATGTTCAAATAGGTTTGAAAAGCTTGCTGATAAGTCATCTTGTCGGCTGGAGCTGTCGCCAGTGTTTCTTGCAATAAAGCGTCGACCTCTTCCATTAATGCAAAATGATCAAAGCCCAAGCGGTACCACTCTAGCATGGTAAACTCAGGGTTGTGCCAGCGGCCTTCCCCTTCATGGCGAAACGCTTTACACACTTGATAAATACTACCGCTGTCAGCGCATAGTAACCGCTTCATGGCATATTCAGGTGACGTTTGAAGATACAGCTTAGCGGGTCTCCCCGACGAGACAAAATTGAATTGTGTATCGAACGCGTCTAAATGCTCATCGGTAACCGTACCGTTTGAAAGTAAAGGCGTATCTACCTCTAGAACGTTTCGTGCGTAAAAAAACTCACGTATTGTTCTGAGTAATTCTGCTCGCGCAACACGCGCTTCATGAGTGGTAGTAGGCTGCCAAGATTGCATGTGTCCAAACCTAAGAAGAATAGCTAAAACAAAAAACCGGTACACAAAGGCACCGGCTTTACACGTAAACAGAATGTCTCAGATACTATTTTTGTGCGCGAGACACGTATTCGCCAGAGCGCGTATCTACACGGATAACTTCGCCGGTTTGAACGAATAGAGGAACGCGAACAACTGCACCAGTGCTCAGCGTTGCTGGCTTACCGCCTGTACCCGCTGTATCACCTTTAAGACCAGGATCAGTTTCAGTGATCTCTAGCTCAACAAAGTTTGGTGGCGTAACCGTGATAGGTGAACCGTTCCACAATGTAATGGTACAAACGTCGTTCTCTACCAACCACTTTTTATTCTCACCCACTGCTTTTTCGTCTGCAGCGATTTGTTCGAATGTATCGTTGTTCATAAAGTGGTAGAATTCGCCGTCGGTGTACAAGTAGGCAAGCTCCGTATCCATTACGTCAGCGCCTTCTACTGATTCACCTGAGCGGAAAGTTTTCTCTAAAACTTTACCTGAAATAAGCTTGCGGATTTTTACGCGGTTAAACGCTTGGCCCTTACCCGGCTTTACGTATTCGTTTTCTAGAATGTTGCAAGGTTCGCCGTCCAGCATGATTTTCAGGCCGCCTTTGAACTCGTTAGTGCTGTAATTAGCCATAATTCCTCTGTCTAAACATAAGGTACAAAAAGTTTCGTGGAACAAATAATACCTAAAAAACCGATTTCTGTAGAGCATAACTGGCAAAAAGAATTAGCAAGTAGCTTTACCGATCCTGCAAAGCTGTTGCAACACTTAGGTTTAGACCAAGAAAAATACGCCCAACATATTAAAGCGCGCCGATTTTTTCCTATGCGTGTTCCACGACATTTTGTGGAACTGATGGAGAAAGGCAATCCACACGACCCGCTTTTTTTACAAGTTATGCCGCTCAGCGACGAATTTCTAACATCACCAGGCTATAGCGAAGATCCGTTAGACGAGCACGATACAGCAGGCAAAGGCATATTGCACAAATACGATTCTCGCGTGTTGCTGATGGTTCGCACCGGCTGTGCGGTAAACTGCCGGTACTGTTTTCGCCGCCATTTTCCTTACGCCGATAATGCGGTAAGCAAACACCAATGGCTTGATGTGCTTGATTACCTTCGTAATAACAGCCAAATAAATGAGGTGATTTTCTCAGGCGGCGACCCACTGATGGCAAAAGACGATCATCTGTCGTGGCTAGCCAACGAAATTGCCGCTATTGCCCACATAAAACGCCTGCGTATTCATAGCCGTCTGCCGGTAGTGCTACCAGAACGAATTAGCCATGACTTTGTTGAATGGTTTAGCGCATTGCCGCTTCAAAAAGTATTAGTGCTGCATGCAAACCACGCCAATGAGATGTCAGAAACGTTGAAAGTGCGTTTAAATATATTGCGAGAAAAAGGCGTCACCTTGCTCAATCAATCGGTATTGCTAAAAGGAATAAATGACTCTGCCGATGCAATTAGTGATTTAAGCGAAACGCTGTTTGAAGCCGGAGTGTTACCCTATTATTTGCACGTTTTAGATAAAGTACAGGGTGCGAGCCACTTTTATGTGAGTGACGATAAAGGCCGAGCAATTATGGAAGAAGCGATAAAGCGCCTGCCGGGCTTTTTGGTGCCAAAACTGGTGAGAGAAATTGGCGGTCAACCCGGCAAAACGCCTATCGACTTAAAGTTGCATCCCTAACTTACGCGAAGGTATCGACGTTGGCGCCTAACGCGGGGTTTGAAGATGACGATTTTGGTACGTCAGAAGCTGATTCCAGCAACTGAAGCGACGCTTGTCCCTCTTGCTCTTGTTGGCTTTTAGCCAACTTAAGAGAGGCCAACTCAAGTGACGCACCGGACGTTCCAGAGGCACTAGTACCTTGTAGATCCATACCATTTTCCTTTGTTGCTTGTAGCAAAGTAAAAAAATGGGCAGAATTGCCCACCTTTACGGCGTGTTGTGCATTACGTAACCAACAAGCTTCGTAATTTACAACAGTCTTTAGGTTATCGGCCTTGAAAGACGAAACTTTAATCATTATTTACCGAGTGGCATTTATTGTGGCAACAATGATAGCCACGGGATTTATACGTAAACATAAAGTGTGCGGGTAATGCGTACACTTAACACTCAGAAACAAAAGGCGCGATCATGCAACAAAGCCAAGAGATGCAAGCTGTTCATCAACAACTTCAGGAAACCATTCAAACGTTACACCGCAAAGCTGTTGATGCTGACCAGATATTAGATAATTTACAGCGCGATCAAAAAGGTAAGTTTGCAGCAGTGTTTGCTGATGACAGCGGGTTTACCACATCAGCCAAACGATTCGGTCCGTATGTACAAGAAATTGCCAGCGACTGGCAAGCGCTAAAAGAACTGGATGACGATGCGGCTAAACAAGCTCTGGCGCCACTGGTTAAAAAGATAGAATTAGCGTTGGTGACCATTGCGCAATTTCAGCAATCTCTATCTAAAAGCTAGTTCGTACTAAATTTAATAACGAAAAGCCCGCTTTATTTGCGGGCTTTTTTGAACTAGCTTCTCACTTACGGCGCACTCTCACGCCTTACTGCTTCTTTTTGATAAAGCGGCAGTAAGCGAATTCGGCCTTTAATTTCCTCGACTTCTTTTAAGTACGCTTCACTGTCTACCCGTTGATATTGTTCGGTAAACGCTTGCTTACTTAAGCCTTCAGGCAGCCCATCGATAGGCGGGATGATTTCAAGCTCACTTTGAATGCGCGCAATCGCGTTTTGCACTTCCATTGCAGTATTTGGATGGGTCGCAACTTTTGCAAACTCAGTACCCGACATATCAGCTGCCAGGTCGACAAAACTATAGCCAGAGCCACCATTACCGCGGTCCATGAGTTCTTTAAACTCGCCAATTGCTAGGGACATGCCTTGTTCCGCCAACAATTCCAATGCAGCAGAAATAATAAAGTGACGAGCCAAATCGTTGCGCTTGTGCAGCACAGCACCTCTGCGAGGCTTTAACGCTTTTTCGGAATCTGGCTGTATGTCGCCCACCAGAGTCCCAACACGATGATGCCCAACGTAAACCGCTAAAGCGAGGATTACCGCATTATTATGCAGTACTGCATCTTGAGGGGTTTGGCTTTGCTCTCTCGCCCGCGCCATCCCTTCGCGCAAGTATTCAATAAGGGATACCGGTTTATTTGATAAGGCTATTTCTCTACCAGACAAATACCGTAAATAGTACGCAGATAACTGCTGAAGCTCGGTTTGTTCGCTTACCGACATATTAGAAGCCACCACGTTTAACTCGCTTAGCAGCTCATCTAAACGCCCAACATCAAGGGTAAGTTCACCGCTTCTCATGGTCACACGTTCAACCCGCGATAACGCAATGGTGGCTATTTCTGATTGCGTATAAGAGTTCACCGTACGCTCTAAAAACCCAAGTAAAAAACGACCCGGAATGGTTAAGTCGCCAACTTGGACTTGCTCTATACGCAAGCTATCTCCAGGCAGTACTAGTGCTGACGCATTTACATAATACCCCGTATTGTTGATAGCGTAAGTGACGTTAATGGTTCCCGCCAACGGCGTGATATTCACTACGCCCTTAAAGTCAGGTAATGCACGCTGTAACACACCCACTAAGCTTTCGACTTGGGTTTCGGTGAGCGTAACTTGATGGCCTTCTTCTCGGCGAGAAAACGCCTGTTGCAGCTGACCGAGGAGTTCATTAACGCTATCAGCACCATCTAGCTGTGTGGGCGCTGTCGATGCGACTAATGGCGTTTTTTGCACAGCCAAAACCGTAATCGTAGCAACGCTTACTACAAGCAGAACAACAATGATGGCAAGAGTAATCAAAAGCCATTTTACGCTACGCAAAATCATGAGAAATCAGCTGTACCTGTCATAACAATGAATAAAAAATAAGTTAGCGCCTCTGGCGTTCTTTGCTGTAAAACAGAGAAAGTTACGCCCTAACGTGCTGGTTATACTACGTTATCTATTTTCGCGCCACCAGTGACAAGTGGCACGACAAGTCGGCAATTAACCTCCACCGCATTCGCTAAAAAACGAGTTCGCAGTCCACCCAGTCTTTCAAGCTTGTATACCGCACTGTGGCACCAGACAAGTTATGATGTTTCGACAAATCCGTGGGTATCACAACGCAGGCTAGGTTTGCAGCAAGTGCCGCTGTCATGCCGGTTTGCGTGTCTTCAATTGCCACACATTCACCGGGTATTTTTCCTAGCTTGTCCATTGCAAGCGCGTAACAATCAGGTGCTGGTTTGCTGTTTTCGACATCTTCCACGGCAACCACGCAAGAAATATAAGCACTTAAACCATACTGAGATAAGGTTTTTTCCACCGACTTTTTACTTCCCCCAGTCACAATGCCAATGGTGTAACCTTTGTTTGCACAATGTTCAATGGTTTCTTTAGCAAACGGCATTAAGGGAAAAGCTTGCTTATCTAAGTAGTCGCTAATGCTTTTGTGTTTTTGCTCTGCTAGCACCTGCGGCGCTACATCAATATTAAAATGTTCGACGAGATCGACAGCATTTTGCTTTACTGGAATACCCGCCATCACTTCACAATAAAAATCCTCGCTTAATTCAACATCGTACCCCAGCAAAATGTCTTTCCACAGGTCAAAATGTACGGATTCTGAGTCAATAAGGGTACCGTCGTGATCAAATAACAGCGTTGTGGTTTTGTCGCTTACCGCTAGCTGGCGGGTTGATGAAGAAACTGAGTGCAATGCCAAAATAAACCTCCTTGCTAGTTCAATACCGGTTTTGAAAACATATTGGGTGTCATCGATACCGAAAAAACGATAACACCTTTAGCCCCTGCTGCAGTGCTTTGTTAATAGTGATTGTTTGCATGCCATATGTCAGAACATGCCAGAACAGTGCCAGTCCTGTGATACACTGGGGCATTCACGAGCTAGAACATTTTCAACGTGGAGCAAATTGGGTGCTTTACCACATTTTAGGCTTTGCCAGTGCCGCGCTGTTTTTACTGACATGGTTAGGATTATGGTCACAAATTAAGGCCATGACGCGCTTTCACGTGCCCGTTTCTAGCGAAAGTGACGATGCTAACCACAGTCTGTCACTTAACCAGTTTGGCTCTAGCTATTTCGCGTTCTTCTCTATCTTCCTTTTCGGTATTTCAGTCGAGCCATTCAACCATTATTTGGTGTGGACACGATTTGGCGCGCTCATACTTACGCTCATTATCATTTGGAAAATATGGCAGCACAGGCGTACTAAAATTTCAGGTTACGTTGCCGCTGTTGCCCTGCTAGCTCTCATTGGCGGCACACTTTCCATTGCTTTTCGCCCTTTCCCAACGCTTGCACAGCTTGGCGCAAATACCTTAATGCTGGTCGTTACCGTTATCTTATTTCAAGGTTCACTGCACCAGTGGTTTGTACTGCAGCGCAGACAAAAAGTGGGGTCGCTGTCATTTGCGCTGTTTCGCAATATATTGATAAAAGACGTTAGCACTTTATTGTTTGGCCTAACAATGCCATTAAGCCAAAGCTGGCCGCTACTTATCTTAAATGGTACGAGCGTAATTATGCGCGGAAGTATTTTGTTGCAGATGCACAAACTAAAACGCCGAGAACTTCCCGTGTCAGGGTAGTTTCTCGGCGTTTCAACATTAAACTATTAAGCAGAGTGTTCTGCACACGCTTCTGTGCACAAACATTAAAGTGGCGTGTTACAGTACCACTTCAGCCATATTACCTTTACTTTCGAGCCATATTTTACGGTCGCCAGAACGCTTCTTAGCAAGCAGCATGTCCATCAGCTCCATCATTTCTTCAGCGTCTTCAATGGTCAGCTGAACAAGTCGACGGGTATTCGGATCCATGGTTGTTTCGCGAAGCTGTAGCGGGTTCATTTCACCCAAGCCTTTAAAGCGCTGTACGTTGACTTTACCGCGTTTTTTCTCCGCTTCAATTCGGTCAAGGATGCCCTGCTTCTCGCCTTCATCTAGCGCGTAGTACACTTCTTTGCCTACATCTATTCTAAATAGCGGCGGCATAGCAACATACACATGGCCTTGCTCTACCAAGGTTCTGAAGTGACGAACAAAGAGCGCACATAATAAGGTAGCAATGTGTAGCCCATCAGAGTCAGCATCGGCAAGAATACAAATTTTACCGTAGCGTAAACCAGACAGGTCGGTTGAATCTGGGTCGATACCCAGCGCAACTGAAATATCGTGAATTTCCTGTGATGCCAGCACTTGAGAAGAGTCGACTTCCCAGCTATTCAGGATTTTACCGCGCAGCGGCATAATTGCCTGAAACTCTCGGTCTCGCGCTTGCTTGGCCGAGCCACCCGCCGAGTCCCCCTCTACTAAAAACAGTTCAGAGTACGAAATATCTTGTGATGAGCAGTCGGTCAGTTTGCCTGGTAGTGCCGGCCCTTGAGTGACCTTTTTACGCGCAACCTTTTTGGTTTGACGAAGGCGGCGCTGTGCATTGTTGATACACATTTCAGCAAGCGCTTCAGCAATTTCAGTGTGTTGGTTTAACCAAAGGCTGAATGCGTCTTTCACTACACCTGATACAAACGCACTGGCCTGACGTGAAGACAGGCGCTCTTTAGTCTGCCCGGCAAACTGTGGGTCCTGCATCTTAGTCGACAGGATATAAGCACAGCGGTCCCAAATATCATCAGGCGATAACTTAACGCCACGGGGCATTAAGTTTCTAAATTCGCAGAATTCGCGCATTGACTCCAGTAAGCCTTGGCGCAACCCATTGACGTGTGTACCGCCTTGCGCTGTAGGAATAAGGTTAACGTAGCTTTCCGTTACCAAATCTCCACCTTCAGGCAACCACATTACAGCCCAATCGGCGGCTTCTGTATTGCCGCTGAATGTACCCACAAACGGCGTGTCAGACGGTAAGGTTTCAAACTCTTCTACCGCTTGGTAGAGGTAGTCTTTAAGGCCATCTTCGTAATACCACTCTTGGCTTTCTTTGGTAATCTTGTTGTCGAAACGAATGCGCAGACCCGGGCTTAACACCGCTTTAGCGCGCAAGTTGTGCACAAGTCGGCTGGCTGAGAATTTTGCCGAGTCGAAATATTGCGGGTCAGGCCAGAAGTGAACACGGGTTCCTGTATTGCGTTTACCGCAGGTATCGATAACCTGTAAGTCTTCGACTTTGTCGCCGTTTTCAAAGGCAATTTGGTATACGTTACTGTCTCGTCGAATAGTCACTTCTACGCGGGTTGAAAGCGCGTTAACTACCGAGATCCCTACCCCGTGAAGACCACCAGAAAAGGCATAGTTTTTGTTTGAAAACTTACCACCTGCGTGAAGTTTACATAGAATAAGCTCTACGCCTGATATTCCCTCTTCAGGGTGAATATCTACCGGCATACCACGACCATCGTCGATAACTTCTAACGATTGGTCTTCATGCAAAATAACTTTGATATTAGAGGCATGCCCAGCAAGCGCTTCATCCACACTGTTATCGATGACTTCCTGACCCAAGTGATTTGGGCGGGTAGTGTCGGTATACATACCAGGGCGGCGTTTTACGGGGTCAAGGCCGTTTAACACCTCGATAGCATCTGAATTGTATTGATTTGACATAGTTATGGTTGTTATTTAAGCCAGCGACAAAGAAAGAGATACGCAGCACTAAGGTTAGCTATATAGTATAGCGCCGCACAGCAATATGTTTGATGTTAGCAGGGCTAGTAAAGACTGGCAATGCGCTTATTTCAGCAAAAACTCGGCAATAGCAGGCAAGTGATTTTCGTAGCCTACAAAGCTGTGATCGCCACCCTCTTCAATAACCAGGTGACTTTGCGCGTACTTTTCTTCAGCCAAACGGTAATCCAACGTTTCATCTTCTGTCTGAAGCAACACTTTGTAACTGTTTGGTTCTTTGATTGACGCTGCCTCTAACGCTTGAATTACCCCTATATCGCTTTCAACTATTTCAAACTTTTCCTTGCTGTAAGGATTTTCATGAGTGCCGATTAAGCCTTGCAACAGCTCGTAGGGGCGAACTGCAGGGTTAATTAACACCGCTTTGCCTCCAAATTTTTCAAGCAAAAACGTAGAGAGATAGCCCCCCATTGAACTACCTATAAGCTTCAGCCCGTTTTCAAGCAGAGCTGGAGTGTTCTCAATAAGTGAAATTAGCTGGCCTTCTACTTTACTGGGGAAATTAGACAGCTCTGGAATATGTAGGGTAACGTTTGCGTGATGCTGCTCAAAATACGCTTTTGTGGCTTGCGCCTTAATGGATTTCGGCGAACTTAAAAAGCCGTGAAGATATAAAATGTGCTGCATGTTTTTCTCTATTCTGTGTTCTCTGTTTCTATATTTAATATGGACTCGATGAGAGTTCAAAACTGTTCTTAACGCCAAATACTTCCAAAACAGCCACGCTTAAGCAAAGAGCGCGAAAGCTAAACCCGAACAACCTTAACGCCCACCGAGCCACCATCCATTAAGCTCATCACCTGATACCCTGGCGCTTCATTGCTAACACCGAATTCGGGACGCATTTCCCATTGCCAACAGGTAGATGGGCTTGCGTAAGAAAGCGTTTTGTTCACTCCTATTTGCTGGCGCAATGGCGAATGCACATGGCCGTGAATGACAGCTTTCACTTGTGGATGTTCGTCTATTAACGCGGCTATCTGTTGCCCGTTAGCTAACGAGTGCTTATCCATCCAACTGTTTGAAGGCAATATGTGGTGATGAAGTGCAACGAGATGATTGGCCTGTGGTGACCTAATTAGCGCTTGTTCTAGCGCCTGTATATCGCTTTCTTTTACTTCCCCGGCTGCCGTTTGCTTATTGGTTATAGCGCGGGTATCCAGGCCGTGTATTTGCCAATTGGGAAAGCTTATCGGGTCATTGCTCTTTAAATGACGGCTGCTAAGATATTTTTCAAAGTACGGATTATTATCGTGGTTACCCGCCAGCACAAACCATTCTATATTTGCTGGCTCAATATATTGCTCCATCAATGCGATAAAATGCTCGTAGCTCTCAGGTGAATTATCGCCACTAATATCCCCAGTCACTAGCACAAGTACTTGGTGCTTTGCTCTCTGTTCTGGCTCGCTGGCAGCTCTTTGAGCAACGTGATTTTTAATATAAGCGCTATCAACAACATATTCTCGAACGCTACTGAGCACGCGTGCTAGCGATTTATAGGGCGCTATACCCGCATATCCCGTTTTATTTTTATCTTTCAGTAAGTGGCAATCACTGAGTTGTATTAGTGTAATCACGCTTCAGAGGTAAAATTTAAGGAGTGTTGCAAACAGAAGTTTAGCCACTCAGCTAAAAAGATGTTCACCATATGCTTTTCGTTGCGCTGGCGCATCTTTAAGTTCGGATACTCGTAAGAGGGTTCGAGCGCTCCCGTATTTTGGCTATTGATAACCTCCGCCATGCGAGCGTCGTGATATAGGCGCACCGTCATACTAGGCGTTAAGTAAGACGGCATGTCTTTAGTGGTTTGCTTAATACTTAATGTACTGGTGTAGCGAGCAGACTCCACAATGCGTATTTCATAAGACAGGCCCACTCCTACCGAAAATTCATAGCTCAAATCTTCCGTATCGCAATCAGGCAAAATTCTTAGAACATGGGAGTAGTTCAGTTCGCAAAGCGCCTGCATGGAAGGAAGATGAGGTACATATTTTCGTTGGTTGCGTTGAGTCACGATGTCTGCCACTGCTCCAGAAGTTGTGTTTTGTGCATAAAGAACCATTGTAGCGCAATTACCGCTGCGGCGTTGTCAATATGGCCATTTTCCAACCATTCAAGGGCGGTGTTTTCTTCTATTCGGTGTACTTTAATGTCTTCAGACTCGCTTTCTAGGCCGTGAATGCCCTGCGCTTGGCTAGCATCAGTCTTTGCTATAAAAATGTGTAATCTTTCGGTCGTGCCGCCCGGGCTCGATAAATAACTCAGCGCTTTGGTTAATTTATCTAGGGTAATACCTGCCTCTTCCATCGACTCTCTATGACATACAGACTCCGGTGTTTCTCCTTTGTCGATCATGCCCGCGATAATTTCTATTAACCAAGGGCTTGAAGATGTGGCTAATGCCCCAATTCTTACTTGCTCGATTAGCACAAACTCTTGAAGAACTGGATCGTAAGGCAAAACGCCTACTGCATGACCGCGTTCAAATATTTCTCGCGTGACGGTATCACTCCACTCTCCATTAAAACACTTGTGCTTAAATTGATACTGATTCATGGTAAAGAAACCACGATACACTGGCTTAATGTCAGTGATTTCGACGTCATTTGAGGTAAATGAAAGGAATTCCTTGCTCATTTGCTGACACTTATGGTTCAAATAGATTTATCATACATAGTACATTTACACACCAACCATGTATATGCGTTAAAAATGCATAACGGGGTGTGAGCGAATAACAGAAAATCATATTACAAGTCGTCTATTACTATAATAATTGCGTGGGTAGATCACATATTCTGTTACAGTTAATCAAATACTGTTACGAGTTTGGACTTTCGGTTTGTGGTTGAATTTTCATACACTTGGTTTTATTAAGTCGTCCCTTAGAGCGAATGACGACGCAACTTGAACACAACAGGAAGACGTAAGCATGAAACGAACACTTCTGTCGCTGGTTATCGGAGTTTCGATGACAACGGGTGCGCTGGCCGATGACCTTATGCAGGTATATCAACAAGCACTGGCGAACGACCCATTGGTAAACCAAGCGAAAGCGCAACGTGATGCAGCGTTTGAAGGGATTAGTATTAGCCGCGCAAACCTTCTACCACAGATATCTGGCTCGGTAGGCTATACAACTTCTACAGCTGAACGTGCACAAACGTTAGGTGCTAATGCTGATGACCTTCAAATTGTGGTATTTGAAACAGACGTAGACACTATCGATTATGGTTTGCAGGTACAAATGTCACTTTACGACCACGCAAACTGGCTAGGGCTGGATCGCGCTGAAAAAGTGGCCGAGCAAAGCGACGCCCAGCTTGCCGCTAGCATGCAAGACGTTATTGTGCGTACGGTTACTGCTTATTTTGACGTACTACGTGCACGTGACAATGTTGAATTTGTGGGCGCTGAAAAACGTGCCATTGAGCGCCAGTTAGAACAAACTCGCCAGCGTTTTGAAGTGGGTTTAACGGCTATTACTGACGTACACGAAGCTCAGGCCAATTACGACAGCACGGTGGCGCAGGAAATCCAAGCAAAGAACCAGCTTGAATTTGCTCTTGAAGCGCTTCGCGTAATTACAGGTAAATATCACGATCGTTTGTTTGGGCTAAACACAGAGAATTTTGCCGCAACTATGCCTGTGCCAGCGGCTGTCGATGAGTGGCTAGAAACTGCGCAGGATAAAAACTTAGCACTTCTGGTTGACAGACTTGCTATGGATATCGCGAAAGAAGATATTTCAATTGCGCGCTCGGGTCACTTACCTACCCTTGGTTTAACAGCTAACGCATCGCGAAGCAAAGACGATATTTCAAACCCGTTCTTACAGTTTGAAACACCTTATCTTGATAGTCAGTCAGTTGCGGTTCAATTGAATGTGCCTATCTATCAAGGCTCTCGCGTTTCATCGCAAACCGACCAAGCTAAGTTTAACTATGTTGCAGCAAGCCAAGCAGCTGAACAGACTTATCGTCAAACTGTGCAGTCTATTCGCAGCTCGTTTAACAATGTAAAAGCGTCAATCTCAACGATTCGTGCTTTAGAGCAGTCAGTGGTCTCAGCAGACAGCGCCCTTAAAGCAACAGAAGCAGGTTTTGATGTAGGTACACGTACCATTGTTGACGTGCTAGACAGCACACGTAACCTGTTCGATGCACGTCGTAACCTTGCGGGCGCACGCTATGACTTTATTCAGTCAGTGGTTACGCTTAAGCAAGCGGCTGGAACCCTTACCGGGGAAGACGTAGCCATGATTAACCGCGGTCTTAAACCTGTAGAAAAGAGTAGCAACGAATAGGATGTGATATAGCGCAAGACCAGCGCTTAAACACCACATAGGAAGGGTGGCCACTGGCTGCCCTTTTTTGTACCTAATACCAATTCGCGCAGATAATTGCCCACTCAGAAGGCCCTGGCAAGTTTCCTAGTGAAGCGTGTAAATGCCAGAAATGGTATGATAAATCTTTGTTAGCATTGAAGTGAATGACTATTTGGCGCAAGAGAATTTTTGCAAAACGCTCAGCAATTGCCGGTATTCATCACATAAGGCTTCTGCATTTTGTTTAGTCATTACAAAACTAGATAAACGCGCTGAAACAGCACGTAATTTTTCTTGCAACAGCCGTAACTCATCATCCATGATTATGCCCTTTAAATTTTTCTATCTTTGATGATGCTATATATGCAGGACAAAAGGCTTTAAAACCACCTTTTCGCCCCTACATTGTGGCACATAATATGTGCAAACAACGACTTTAGTATAACGCCAAGTTGGTCTACGACAAGCCTCTTGGCCTATTGTTTTTTTCTTGAGTGATAAATAAAAATGCAAGCCTCTGAACTACAAAATAAATTTGAGCGCATAAGAGCAAATAAATGGTTTGAAGCCTTTGTTATCAGCGTTATCGTTATTTCAGCGCTCCTTGTCGGTGCTAAGACCTATGAGCTTCCTGCTGGAATGTCGTCTGTTACTTTGTTTCTAGACTGGTTCATCAGCGCGTTTTTCTTAACTGAGATTACCATTCGATTTTTAGCGGAAAAGAAAAAGCGTTATTTTTTCAAGAGCTTCTGGAACTGGTTCGACACACTCATTGTAATAATCAGCCTAATTCCGGCAGACGATACCGAGCTTGCTCTCATAGCCCGTTTGGTTAGGGTATTCCGTGTACTTCGTATGATTTCAATCATTCCGGAGCTAAGAATATTACTTGTGTCGTTAGTTAAAGCTTTACCCCAGCTAGGCTACGTCATGCTGCTAATGTTTATTATCTTTTATATCTATGCCGCGGTGGGCAGTACACTATTTGAAACTATTAATCCTGTACTGTGGGGCGATATTACTATCTCTATGCTGACACTCTTTAGGATCATGACCTTTGAAGATTGGACCGATGTGATGTACGAAACCCAAGAGGTGTACTCACTAAGCTGGATTTTCTACTTAACCTTTATCTTCTTTACCGCATTCGCCTTCCTTAATATGGTTATTGGCATTGTGGTAAACGTGATGGAAAGAGAAAACGAAAAAGCAAGGGCAGAAAAAGAAGCCGCTTTACTTGAAGAGCAAATTGCACAGGGTCACGTAGAGCCTACGTTGCATGATATTTTAAAAGAGCTGCGCGAACTTAGGGCTCAAGTTGCAGCTCAAGGCAACAAAGAATACGTGAATAAAGCTGACTAACAAGCTTGGCAGAAACTTTTTTGCCAAAGCCTTTATAGTGGATGCCGTGTTTTAATACCAATCCGCATTTCTCGCGCTCTGGGCATTCACACGGAAAAAGTTGAATGCGTAGACAAACCGAAGGCCACAATAAGTGGCCTTCGTTCGTGTTTAGTTTTTGTAACGCAATAAAGCAAGTCCACTAGCTCGCTGCTCGTTGAATTAGCATTACACCCCGTATTGCTGCTTAAGGCTTTCGGCTCTTTGTTTTGCCGCTTCAGAGGTGAACTCTCTGCTTGCTAAGCGTCGCTGTGCTAACGCTTTTTTATCAAGTTCAAGCAACAAGGCCACGTGATTTAAATACACCTCATCATTAACAATGGGGGCTGTTGAAATTTGTTCATAGAGCTTCAAAGCTTCAGTTTTTTGGCCCTTGGCAATATAAATTTGAGCAAGGGTATCCACGGCATCAGCATTTTCTCGCTGCAGCGATACAGCCTTCTTCGCCAGCTCTTCAGCTCGCTTCAGTTTTTTATCTTCAAATGCTAAATAAGCCAGGTTGTTAAGTACCACGAAATTATCGGGAGTTTTGGTAAGTATAAGCTCGTAGGTATCAATGGCTGCGGCTCTATCTTTTCCTATTTGACGCTCAGCTAACAACATTGCACTTTGAACGTCGTTATTGTGCGTATTTACGTGCTTTTGTAGAAAGCTAAACGCTTGCTCTTTTTTACCTGACATTTCAAGGGCAGCAACAAGCAGCAAAGCATTGTCTGAGTTTGAAGTAGCATCATAAGCTGCTTTAGCGTGTTCAACCGCCTGCTCAGGCGCCTTATCTATAAGGTGTAGACGCGCAATAACGCCCCTTACGAACGGCAGCGACTTAACCTCCTCAGACACATTATTGATAATCTCCCATGCCGGTTTTGATTGACCAAGACGGCTATAAAAATACGCTTTCAAAAGCGTTAGCTGAGCGTCTGGGCGCTTAGACAACACCTTGTTTGTTAACTCTAAACCTTGCTTGAATTGCTTTTGTGAGTCGACAATAAGCAGCTTACCCAACACCGCATTTTTATCTTGTGGATAAAATGATAACCAGCGATCAAAGAAAGCCGTTGCGTCGTTAACATTATTGCTCGCAATAAGTGCCTGACCTTTTAAGTTCCAAAAAGCCTGAGGTGATGACTCGTCACCTTCAACAGCATTCAATAATGAAACCGTTTTATCTAGCTGGTTATTAAGCGAGTACATTCTTGCTAGTAAAAGGCGTAGGTTTACGTCGCTCTTGTTCTCATTAAATTGTGTCTGTGCATGATTAATTACAGCATCTGCATTTCCCTTGTCCATCGCTAGCGCAAACCATAACGCCAGCGCTTGAACGTCCGAGGGATTCTTATCTATGAAGGTGCGAATGAACGCTTCCGCATTGTCTTTTTTGCCTTCAGCAACAAGTAGCTTAGTTCTAGAATACGTGATCTCATTACCCGCATCATCAAGCGCACTCGCTTTGTCGAAATATTGTGCCGCTTCTTGGTATGCCCCTTCTGCCGTTGCAATGTTCCCCAAATAAATCAGGGGCGCCGCAGTCTGTGGTGAAGCCTCATGCCACTCTTTTGCAGCACTTTTTGCTTTTTCCAGCTGATTCGTCGCTATGTAGGCACGCAGTAAGGTTGCCTGTGAGGTGACGGACTCAGGTGCTTGTTCAACCGCTTGTTCGAGGTTTACTAAACCATCGATGTCATTTAGTGAAAGCTGTAAGACCCCTAAACGCGATAAGTCTTCGGCTGTAGTACTCACCCCTTCAGATTTTTCTACCATCTGCTGCGCACCAATGACGTTGCCTTCTCTTAGCAACTGGTAGCTGGCTTTCGAAAACAGGGCCGCATCAACACCCTGCTCACCTTCGACTCTGGCTAACACTTTTAGCGCTTCATCGTTCTCACCTAACTGCAACATACTGTCTGCCAGCATGCGAAGGCCTGGATGATTGTCGGGAAGGCTAGACGCAACCATTGTAAGGTGACGTTGCGCAGCTTCAAAATCTTGTATTTGGTAAGCGCTAAAGCCCGCAACCAAGCGCACCACTTGGTCACTTCTGCCGTTTTGAACGGCTATCTCTAGGTGTTTTAAGGCTTTCGCGTAATTTTCGTTGGCTGACTCAATAATGCCTTTAAAAGTATTTAGCAGCGGATGGTTTTCGTTCAGCACCAACAAGTCATCGACAATAGGCTGAGCGTTATCAAGATCTCTTATCTCAATAAGAAGCGCGGCATACGCAAATTTGCTGGTAACGTCATCAGGAAACTGGCTAACATAAACGCCATATACTTCTGCAGCTTTTTCTGGTTCGCCATTTTGCAGGTAAATTTTGGCAAGCTGTTGCAATACGTCTTTGTTGGTCGGCGCTTGCTCACGCAACGCTTCTGTTGCGGCTAATGCACCTTCCATATCGTTTTCTAGTACGAAGGCATAACTATCAATAAGGCCCTTGTAAACAGAACTTGTATCTAGGGTAGAAAGATCGGCAAGAAGCGCTTGCGCCTCTTCTTTTTTACCAAGCTGCATAAGGGCTTGAAGCTTATAAAAGCCCACTTCTGCTGATTCAACCGCTGTCATTCCTTCTGCGCGATAATCGACTTCAGCGAGGGCGTTTTCCGCTCCCGACTGTTGGTAAGCAAGTGATAACAATGGAATAACTTGGCTAACGGGATGCCCTAAGTCCATCGCTTTGTTCAGCTCTTTCTCTGCCGCCGCATAATTGTTTTGTTGTAGGTACAGTTTGCCTAGTTCAAAGCGAGGTTCTGCCGCATTAGGGGCTTTTTGAATAGCGTTTTTGTATTCAACGATGGCGGCATCAAGCTGCTGTTGAGAGGCATAGTTTCTCGCATCAGCCAAATGGCTTTCCATCGACTTCTCGCTACACCCTGACAAAAGGGCACTGGTTAACATCATTGCTAACGTGGTGCGTTTAATTAATTTGTTTGTTTTATACTTTGTCATTGTAATTCCTTGCCCTTCCTCAGATTTTTGTCGTCTCACTGCTGTTCTTTGTCAAAAGCACTGACCAAATTGCTTATTATTTCATCGAATTTATGCAATTTCGTGGCAACCTGTCCATTATTCGAATATAATACTGTTTTTTGCAACACTGCTGGCAAGCATATCGCGAAATACGCTAAGAATACGCTTCATTAACTCGCCGGACAGGCCAGTTCAACGCTGTATAGCGTCTTGCGATAATAAACCGAAAAAGTACGGTTTAGTCGTATGCCGCACCCTCCTTACTTAATGCACCAGGACCCTTAATGACAACAACTGTCGACATGACATTTAAAGACCTCAATTTACCAGAACCAATCTTACAAGCCCTTGAAAAAGTTGGCTACGAGAAACCGTCTCCTATTCAGGCTGAGAGTATTCCTCTTATTCTTGAAGGACACGATTTACTCGGTCAGGCACAGACAGGGACAGGAAAAACCGCTGCGTTTGCCCTGCCTATGTTGGCAAATATCGATCCTGAGCAACGTAAGCCGCAATTACTGGTATTGGCCCCAACCCGTGAACTAGCTATTCAGGTTGCAGAGGCGTTTCAGGTTTATGCGAGCTTTAGTCAAAAAATTAAAGTACTTCCAGTATACGGCGGTCAGTCGTACGACAACCAAATTCGCCAGCTTAAGCGCGGCGTTCAAGTGGTTGTTGGTACGCCAGGCCGTATCATCGACCACATAAAACGCAAAACACTAGACTTAAGTGAACTTAAGTTCCTAGTGTTAGACGAAGCAGACGAAATGCTTCGCATGGGCTTTATCGATGACGTTGAACTTATTCTTAGCCATGCGCCAGCAGAACGCCAAACTGCGCTGTTCTCGGCAACTATGCCTGGTCCAATTAAGAAAATTACTCAGCGTTATTTAAAAGATCCTAAGCACGTAAAAATCGCATCCAAAGTAAGCACGGCAAGTACTATCCGCCAGCGTTACTGCCAAATTGCACCTCACCACAAACTTGAAGCGCTAACGCGCATCATGGAAGTGGAAGCCTTTGACGGTATGATTATTTTCGTGCGCACCAAAACCGCTACGGTTGAACTGGCTGACAAGCTATCTGCCCGTGGTCATGACGTAGAGCCGCTAAACGGTGATATCCCACAGGCTGCCCGTGAGCGCACTGTTGAAAAACTAAAACAGGGTAAGATAGACATCCTAGTAGCTACTGACGTAGTGGCTCGAGGTCTTGATGTTGAGCGTGTAAGCCACGTTATCAACTACGATATCCCGTATGACAGTGAGTCTTACGTACACCGTATTGGTCGTACTGGTCGTGCTGGTCGTCAAGGTGATGCAATCCTATTTATCTCTCACCGTGAAAAACGCTTGTTGTTCTCTATAGAGAAAACCACTAAGCAGCCTATTGAAGCGATGCCTATTCCTTCAATTAGCGAGATTAATGAGACACGTTTAAGCCGTTTTAAACAATCGGTTGCCGAAGCTACTCAAGACGATAGCATTGAATCATTAATGCCTATTGTTGAAATGATTAAAGAAGAAAACGAAGCATCGCCTGAAACCATCATGGCTGCGCTACTTAAAATTGCGCAAGGCGATGAGCCGTTAATTCTTAAAGAGTCAGATCGACCAGACATTCACAGCAAGCCACCGCGTGATAACCGTGACAGAAATTCTCGTGATGGTCGTGAGAGAAAACCAAGAGTACCACGTGGTAATCGTAAGCCAGAAGAAGGCATGCAGCGCTTCCGCATTGAAGTAGGCCATGTTCACGGCGCGAAACCAGGTAACATTGTTGGCGCTATTGCAAACGAAGCGAACATCAATTCAAAGCACATTGGCGCTATCGAGATTTATGACAACTTCAGTACCGTTGACCTTCCTGATGGCATGCCGAAGGAAACACGCGATACGCTTCAAGGTACCCGTGTTGCCGGCCAACGTTTAAATATTCGCGAATGGTCCGATACGCCACCAGCTAAACGAGAAGGTCGTGGCGATCGTGGTAATCGCGGCGACAGAGCACCTCGCGGCAACCGTGAAGACCGAGGCAATCGCGGAGACCGCGAAAACCGTAAGCGTAAGAACTAAATAGCAATACATTCAGCCTTTATATAACTAATTGCAATATGAAGGCTGTTTTCGTTGTTTTCTAATTAAAAAGAATTGGCGCAAAATAGTGTCAGTTCTTTTTTTGTATATAAAGCTAAGAAAACCTTTATGGATTACTTTCCGCTATTCCTAGACGCTAGAAAACTTAATGTCCTTATTGTTGGGGCCGGTGAAGTGGCAGCCCGTAAGCTAGAGCTTATTATGAAGACACCTGCAACCATTACAGTGGTTGCACCTTGGGTTTGTGACACGGTTAAACAACTAGCGTTAAATGAGAAAGTTACACTGATTGAACGTGAGTTTGAAAATAGCGACCTTACCCATAAAGACATGGTGTTTATTGCCACCGACAAGGGCGATGTTAACCAGTATATTCACGACTTAGCTCGCGCCAACAAAGTGCTCGTTAATGTGGTAGATAACACGCCACTGTGCCAGTTTATTACCCCTTCTATTGTTGACCGTTCGCCTATCGTTATCGCCATGAGTAGTGGTGGTGTTGCGCCAGTTCTGCTGCGTTATTTACGTCAGAAGTTAGAGACTGTTCTGCCGGCCAATTTAAGTCGATTAGGGGCGTTTTCTGAAAAATTCCGCGATAAAGTAAAACAGACACTTAACGGTGTAACCGCAAGACGCTACTTTTGGGAGGACGTTCTTGACGGCGACATTGCAGAAATGGTTGAAAAGGGCCAAGACCAAAAAGCTGATGAAGCGTTTGACTTAGCATTGCAAGCTGCCGCTGAAGACAAAAAAGTCGACGGGCAAGTTTATTTGGTAGGGGCAGGTCCTGGCGATCCAGACTTACTTACCTTTCGCGCCCTTCGCTTAATGCAAAAAGCCGATGTGGTTGTTTACGACCGTTTAGTTTCGCCACAAATTCTTGAGCTTGTGCGTCGCGATGCTGAGAAAATCTATGTAGGTAAGGCCAAAAGCAATCACACGCTTCCTCAGGACGATATTAATCAGCTAATGGTTGATGAAGCGAAAAAAGGTAATCGCGTGGTGCGCTTGAAAGGCGGCGACCCCTTCATATTCGGTCGTGGCGGAGAAGAAATTCAAACCCTTATTCAGCACGGTATTGAGTTTCAAGTGGTTCCCGGCATTACTGCAGCAAGCGGCGCATCAAGCTATGCAGGTATTCCGCTTACTCATAGAGACCATGCACAGTCTGTGGTATTCGCCACTGGCCACTTAAGAAATGGCACCATTGACCTTAATTGGCCTGCCCTTGCACAAAAAAACCAAACCGCTGTGTTCTATATGGGTCTAACGGGTTTACCCATCATTTGTGAAAAAATGATTGAGCATGGGCTTGATGCCTCTACACCAATAGCACTGGTTCAGTCAGCCACTACAGAAAAGCAGCAGGTATTAACGGGGACGCTTGAAGACATTGTTGCTAAGCAGGAAAAAGCGCAGCTCCAGCCTCCTACACTTATTATTGTGGGTAGCGTTGTGAGTCTTCACAATGAATTAAACTGGTTTCAAGAATAGGCGACGCATGTCGCCTTTTTAATTGATGAACTCCTAAACTTACCGCACCTAATCATCCCTTCGGGCCGAATGCATCATATACTTGTTTTTTACACACAGGTGCGCATACTCAGTGATGTTATGAACATAACGGATAAGGGTTGATAAACAGTGTGAAGAGTCTTGCACAGGCAGCAACAAGAAATGCGTTGAAAAGATATGTCTTCGTGTCTCGATTTCACGGGTTCAGCACATTAAAAGCAGCTAGCATGCATATGCTGTTTTTCAGCTTTTTCCTATCATCTGCTGCACACAGCGAACAGCTCAAATACAGCAAAGTTAACACGGATACTGGGGTAAATTTTAGCTACGAATGGCTAGATAACGATAACACGCGACAATCTATTTCTTTTGAGTTATCTAAAAGTGCATTGAAAGAAGCTCCCTCTCAGCAAGCTAACTACAAGCCGAAAATAGCACAGCGATACATCATTGTTGCATTAACCAAAGAAGCCAAAAAAATAGATCCTAAAGTTGCGCGTGTGAAGATAACGCCCAAAAGAGAGTCTATTGATATCCAGGTTACAGGGTCAGATGAAGCAAAGGTTGAAGAAATACTCAGTAAATTAAAAGCTATTCAGCAGCAAGAGTACGATAAGTACTTGCGAGATCATTACTTTACGCGCTTCACAACCTTGTTTAATCAAAAGGCGGTAAAACCGGACCACGTGCGATATGTTGCTGAGTCGGTAAAACCGTTAATAGCAGCATCCCAGGCGTTTTACGAAAAAGTTGCCTCAAAATCAGACTCTAGAGCTTATTTTTCATTAATTCTTAGTTGGCTTCAAAGTATCCCCTACGACACTTTGGAAGACAGAGTAGTAAGTAATGGCTCTGGCTATGCGCCGCCTGTAAGCGTACTTATGCAGAACCTTGGTGATTGCGATAGTAAGGCAGTACTGGCGTCTTCAATGGTGCGCGCGTTTTTACCTTCTACAAAAATGATCATGGTATTTTTACCAAATCATGCCTTGCTCGGTATTGCATTGACACCTATTGAAGATGACAAAACTATTGAGCACGAGGGAAACACCTACGTGCTCTATGATCCAACCGGCCCAGCACTCATTCCTTTCGGGCAAGTATCCGAAGATACAGAGCGCTACATTGTGACCGGGCGCTATCAAGTGGAAGTGGTAGAGTAAGTTTCATCTACATTTGCCTGTTATTCCCTGAATAGAACATCACTTCATTGCCAATCACACTGTTGGTAGATTTATCGACAATAACAAAGTTAACAGACTGCATGGAGTTAGCCATTGGTGATAAAGCTTCAACTGAAAACGGCACATTTCGCTTTTCGCCTGGAGCTACGTTTATGGTCGGTACGTTAATAAGCTGCATATCTGATGACGTATCTATAGCAATTTCATAGGTTTTGGCCACGCGGGATTTATTTAAGACGGTTAACGTATAAGTGTTTTCAATGTGTCCCGCGTTGTTCTCTCTGTAAAGCGCGTTGCGGTCACGGCTAATTGAAGCTTCGAAGTCCCGCCTGTCGATAGCCCACTCGCCCATTGCGAGCAGTATGGCAATGATTGCTGCGCCGTAAAGATAGTTAGTGAATTTACGCCCAGAATTTCTGCCGGCTCGGGTAAAATTTATAAGTTTGAGTGGATAGCCAAATTTGGCCATGACCTTATCGCATGCGTCAATACACAGGCCACAGTTAATGCACTCGTACTGAATTCCTTCACGTACGTCTATGCCTGCTGGGCAGACTTGAACACATAAATTACAATCGACACAATCGCCCAGGCCTTTATGCTGTGAAAAACGCTTCCTTGGGCCGCGACTTTCTCCTCTGGTTTCGTTGTAAGTGACCAATGACGTACTGTTATCAAACATCGCAGCTTGAAAGCGAGAATAGGGGCACATGTGCGTGCACATTTTCTCTCGAAGCCAACCGGCATTGGCATAAGTGCAAACGGCAAAGAAAATTGTCCAGCCTGAAATTAACGCAGGCGCAGAGAAAGTAAAAAACTCCGTGTATAGACGAGATGCCGGATAGAAGTAAGACATAAATACCAGTGCAGTAATAATACTTAATGCCAACCATGCAACGTGCTTTGCCCCTTTCACTGCTACTTTTTTTAGCGAACTAGGCTGCTTATCTAAAGCCTTACTTTGATTGTGCGTACCTTCAATGCGGCGCTCTACCCAATTGAAAGCGAGTGTCCATACGGTTTGAGGGCAAGTAAAACCACACCATACTCGCCCGTAATGACGGGTGACTAAAAACAAAACAAAAGCCGCAAGAATAAACAGAAAGGCAAAAATCATGAGGTCTTGTGGATACAACACCCATGCAAAAAGTGTGAGGGTTTGACGCCCTACATCAAACAAAATCGCCTGCTGTCCTTGGTATTGAATAAAGGGAAGCGCAACAAACAGCGTCACTAATACTACATTCAAGTATCGACGTATTTTTTGAAAGTGCCCGGTTTCCTCACGGATATAGATTTTTTTGCTTTCTACGGGTGTACAAGCAATGATGTCTTCTTGCCGAATTTTAACTGCCGTCATTAGCTTTCTCCGAAAATTTTGCGCTAATGGTAGGGATTTAAGGCCGTTAAAATAGAAACAGATTAGGGGTTTCTTTATAGATCAGTTGCAATAGATTTTAAGGCGTAGATATTTAAGGTGTAGGCTTTGAAGTCGCAGATTTTTAAGGTGAATGTTTTTCTTGTTTTCAAACCTGCACCCTATACATAATGTGCAAAAACTACGGTTTGCGTTACACAGAGTGATAACGCGTTATTTATGAAAGACTTTTTATAAATAGCGAAAGCTTAAGCAGTTGATTGCGCTTCGCTTCATTCAGAGCAAACGATGCATTTAAACGAAAACAATGGTTAAACTCATTGGTTAAGCTAAACAGTTTTCCTGGCGCAATGGTGATGTGTAAACGCAACGCTTCTTTATAAATAGCCATTGCATTAACATGCCCCCGGCATTCCACCCACAAAAAATAGCCGCCGCTATGTGTATGAATAGTCGCAACGTCTGATAGAAGGTCGGTAAGCAGCGCCGTTATCGTCTTCTTACGAGCGATGAGTTTTTTTCGCAGCTGCTTTAAATGAGACTCGTAATTTTTTGTGGATAAATAGTCTACAAGCGCAAGCTGTATCGGCGCACTGGTTGCCAATGTACTCATAAGCTGCTGTTTTTGTATTTCAAGGGCACGCTTACCTGCGGCGACCCACCCTATTCTGTACCCTGCCACTAAAGACTTGGAGAACGATGAACACAACATGCTATCTCCCTCTTTCATAAAATGCTTAATTGGCAGAGGTGGACGCTTATCAGCATAAAGCTCGGCATACACATCATCTTCAATAAGGGCAACATTATACTTATCCAGTAACGCGGCCACCTGCTGTTTTTGAACGTCACTCAATGAGTATCCAACAGGATTTTGAAAGTTGCTCATAAGCCAGCAGGCTTTCACATTATGATTTTTAAATGCGCGCTCAAGTGCTGCTACATCTAGGCCAGTGTTGGGTGATACCGTTACAGTAATCGCTTTTAGACCTAAACGTTGAAGCGCCTGCAGCGTTCCGTAAAACACCGGCGACTCAACAACCACCCAGTCTCCTGGTGTGGTGCATGCCTGCAAACTCAAGTTCAGCGCCTCTAGCGCACCAGCGGTAATAATGATTTCATCAGGCGATATATTCACGCCTTTGGCGGCATAGCGCTTAGCGATGATTTTTCTAAGGTCCAGGTTACCTGGAGGCAAATTATCCATGGCGCTGGTCAAGGAAATTTGCTGGGCGGCAGCTGCAATAGACTTATTTAAATGTTGCCTTGGATAAAGGCTTGGGTCGGGGTACGCAAATCCTAAACTGAACATGTGAGGGTCGCGAGAGGCCTGCAGCACTTCATATACAAAGTCGTTAATGCTGACGGCTTCCGTGGCCTGTACACGTTCTTTTGAGGCATTGCTCGCTTTAGCTGTTACCAGAAAGCCCGAACGTTCTTGGGAGCTGACCATGCCTTGGCTTTCTAACATCTGATAGGCGTGCAGCACTGTCATTAGGCTGAAGCCTGTTTGTGCTGCCTGTTTGCGAAGCGATGGGAGTTTTTCGTTTTCTACCCACACGCCGCGCTCAATCTGCTCTTTAAGTTGGTGAGCTAAAGCTTCGTATTTAGCCACGTTATACTCCGATATTTCCCACCAGCGGAGTATAACAGTGAGGACAGTATTCTGTTATAAAAACAATACTGCCAATTTACGCGTTATCTTAGGTTAAAGATTTTCTTCAGCAAAACTCGCAAGACGACTTCTTACCACGCCGTCTAGGTTAATGGTGGCACTGCCCGAAAAGTCTTTAAACTTCTCAACCAAGTACGTTAGGCCCGAGGTCACTGCGCTCAGATAGTTACTGTCAATCTGCGCGAGGTTACCGCCCACTATCAGCTTTGTTCCTTCACCACAGCGTGTGATGATCGTTTTAAGCTGTGACGCGGTTAAGTTCTGCGACTCATCCAAAATCACAATCGCATTTTGAATACTTCGGCCTCGCATAAAGTTTACCGACTTGTACTGAATGTTGGCTTTTTCCATGATGTAATTCATAGAACCTTTGGTATTTTCGTCGTGCTTGTGGAGTACTTCCAAAGAATCGGTAATTGCTGCCAACCAAGGCAACATTTTTTCTTCTTCCGTTCCCGGCAAGAAGCCAATGGACTCAGCAATTTCCGGCGTGCTTCGCGTGACAATGATTTTGTCATACATGTTACGCTCTACCACCATTTCAAGGGCTGCAGCTAACGCAAGGAGCGTTTTACCACTACCGGCAGGGCCTGTGAGAATAACCATATCAATGTGTGGGTCTAGCAGCGCATGAAGCGCCATGGCCTGCCCTATATTTTTGGGTGTGATGCCCCAGGCATGACGACCCATCAAGCGTTCATAACCTAAATCCAACACCTCTAAATGATCGTCGGTGATCTCTTCTACTAAACCTGCAAACTGTTTAGTTTCGTCGAGCAAAAACTCGTTTACATACGCTTCTGGCAACATAGACTTGGGGATAGTGTGAATAGTGTCGCGCCCTTCGCTGCGGCTATCCACGCTTTTTACGCTGTCCCAAAAATTACCTTCAAAGGTATGAAACCCGCGAGATAGATATTTGATGTCAGTAATTAGCTGGTCGGTGCGGTAGTCTTCAACATGAGCGAGGCCTGCCCCTTTCGCTTTAAGGCGCATGTTTAAGTCTTTGGTAACCAACACCACTTTTTGCGGCGCGAACGTCTTTTGCAAGTGCAGCGCTACGTTAATAATGCGGTTGTCATTCTCGTTGCTGGTAAACACTTGCTGAGCCTCAACCATGTTGAGGTCGGCGAATATAGATAGACTCCCTGTAGGTGCCGTTTGACCCGCGCCCAACCCTTCCATCGATACACCCGCTAGCATATCTTCTGGCGTTGCGTCGTGGAGTAAATCCTCCATTGCCCGAATGGATACCCGTGCATCACGCGCCACGTCTTTTTTGCTGTCTTTGATGTAGTCGAGCTCTTCCAATACGGTCATTGGAATAACAACGTCATGTTCTTTAAAGGAGAGAAAAGCGTGAGGTTCGTGCAGCAGAATATTGGTATCGAGGACGTAAATCTTAGTATCGGTAGAATTTTTTCTTGGCATCCTTCACTCCGGTAAATAAAGCCAGGTTAGACGTATTGTTCATTTATGAACGCACGCGCTAACAAGCTACAGTTACGGTTGTAGGAGAATGCCGCTCGAAACAGGACTTCTTCCCCTACTCGCGTCGACTGAGAAGCAGTACTACTCTTTCTGCCTCAAAGGTTCGTTTGTTAAATTAGCGAACCCTTAATTCCACCATAATCCAGTTTTTGAGATTTAGCACTGTTTTTTCTTTTTTATTTTTCGTTAGAGCAAGTGATAAGCGAAGAGCAGTCCCTTCACGTAATATGAGATAGCACAGCGCTCCCATTCTGCATTAACAAGAAACTGGCATACTTGGTTCGTAACAAATGTTCACACTTTAACTACAGTTAGCGCAGCTTTAGTTGCGTTTTTAATACCCAAATAGGCTAAGGTGTATTTGTTGAAGCGGTGAATTAAACACGGGTGCTAACCCAATGCCACAACACCTCAATAAAGTGGATGCGTTTAAATTAATAACACTCAGGGAAAGATCAGCTATGAATTGGCTTAACATCACAAAAATAAAAACGGCCATAAGCATGACGTTAGCGCTACTAGCGTGCTTTAACGTTGAAATTGCATGGGCGAATAGCCAAGGGCACAATGATTCTTCCCCTTCTACCATTCTAATCAAGGTTGAGAAAAGCACGGCTGACACGCCTGAAAAATGGGTAGTCACCTACACATTAACTACGCCAGCCAAAACGCTGGCTTTTGTTAGAAACCCAGACACATCAAGAACAACTCGTTGGTTTTCGCAAGACAACGACATAGAAATCGTCTTTGATGACACCAAACACCAAGAACTTGTGCGCTCAAAGTCGGGCATGCCCCTCTCTACCGTGTCATTTTTACTGACGCCCACCTATAAACACTTGGGTAAAGATTACGCACCATTTTCTCCTTTTTCTGATGGTGGAAATGCCTTTCACTCTGGGCGACTGTTTGCTTGTGCTAATGCCTGTACTGAAGAAGATAATAAATGGCACCTGACAATCAATGTTCCCAGTGATGAACACATAGTGTTGAATGGCAAAGTAGTGAAAAACAGCGTGTCGTGGACAGATAACAATGATGGAAGAGTCGTGTATGTGGGTAAGCAACAGCCAATTATTACCGATGATGTGGTTGCCCTAATTGATCCCGGGCTTCCTGAAAGCATTAAAGCTTCGCTAGAAGAAGATATACCCAACATGATGGCGTTTTTCTCCCATTCTCTTAATCCGCTTAAGGGCGAAAAGCCCATGTTATTTGCCTCTTATGCAAACGTAGATGATCACTCTACACAAGGCGGCACACTACCTAACCAGATATTTATGCATTGGAACAGACAAGACTTAAATGAGCAGGCCGATAACAGCAGCTTTGTTAACCAAACACTTTGGTTCTTTGCTCACGAAGTCGCCCATTTATATCAGCCCGGCAGTACCGAAGGTGTATCAGAAAACGAGGAGCAGTCTTGGCTGCACGAGGGCAACGCCGACTACTTTGCGGCAATCGCCATGAACTTCCTCTACGAAGACGCCAATAGCTACGTTGAAAGCCGAATGACCCGCGCTTTCGAGAGCTGTACTGAAGGGCTGGCGCAGACAACGCTGGCTCGTGCTTATAAAAACGGGCACTTCAATCTTTATTATTCATGCGGGATGATAATGCACCGCGCCATCGATAGCGTGGTGCAACAAAAAACGTTAGGTGAGGAGTCGCTGTTCACCGTATGGAAGCGACTTCAAAAAGCAGTGAATAGTGGCATGCCGCCTGGCACAGCGACGTTCTTAACCTTGTTAGAACCTTACAATGCACCTGAACTTATCAAAGCCATCAATAATGCAACGAGCGATGATGCTTTAAAAGCCATTCAAGGAATTGAAACTTTGTACCATTTACCTGAATAGGCTACTTAATAAAGTAGCCTATTGCTTTATATTCGCCATCAACTTCCACCATAGAAAGGGTCTCTACTTTCATTGTGGTTTTTGAATCAAAGTCAGTGGTGAACGACAAGATCAGGTAGTTTCCTTTAGGCAATCCTGGCAGTGAAGTTGGCGCTTGCGCTAACGCAATTTCCCTCGATTTAGCTACACCCAATGGCTCCCTGACTAGCTGCATTGCCTCTGCCCATTTAGCTATTGAAATACCGCTTCTAAAAATAGCCCCACTCTCTTTCCAGCTTTGTTCATATTCGCCGCTGTCGATAAGTTCCAACCAGCTTTTTGCATCTTCAAGGACTTCGCTACTAACATTAACTGGCTTGCCCGCTTCAATTACTTGGTTGTTACCATTGTTCGCATTGACCGTTTGCGCATAATAAATAGCAAAAAACAAACTGATGGCGAGCGCTAGCGTGATCCAAAGAACATGTTGGGGATTCAACGACGTTGGGCGGTCACCCTGCTGAGCTACCGCACTGTCGTCCGCAGTAGAAATTTGCGTGGCTGGCTGTACTTGAGCATGACTTGGGGTGGCGTAGGATTCCCCCATTAAAAGCGCATCGGGCGTCGTTTCGAAAACCGAAGCAAGTGCGCCTATTGAATCGTGTGATGCAGATTGTGTTTTCTCAATTCGCTGAATAGTACGCAAACTCAATCCAGACACATCTGCCAGATGCTGCTGACTCCATGCCTTAGCATTGCGAAGTTGTATAAGCTTTTGACTGTCTACTTTCATATCCATCTCGCGCTTCCTCCTGTTAGCTGCGCTTCTCATACGTTAAAAACGTAACGCGGTTAACAGTAAGAAATATCCATGGTCAGTGATACGACAGTTTTACGCCAACCTTGTGACAAAGCAAGCCTGATGGGCACGTTAACGCTCTTATTCTTTTGCTACCAGCACTCTCGTTGTGAAGTAATGAGGCCTACTAGTGCTAATCGTTTTGTTGACACAGAGACATCGGTACCCAATCGCGCCCCCACCTGCAACCGCAAATCAAATGAGCTAGTATTAATGACTTATCACAACGCAATGCGTACAATACCGCCCCCCGAAAAATAGGTTGGTGATTTATGAGTTCAGATAGTCAATTTTCAGTTGGTCAGCGTTGGTTAAGCAACACAGAAATAGAGCTGGGGTTAGGTGTCGTTATTGGTAGCGACTTCCGTTCAGTCGAAGTGTTGTATCCAGCAACAGGCGAAGCGCGAAAGTATACTAAGCAAGATGCGCCACTTACGCGACTAATTTTTGAAATTGGCGAAACGGTCAAAAGCCAAGACGGCTGGGAAATGACGATTACTGAAAAAGAAGAAAGCCAAGATCTTTTCATCTATCACGGGCTTCGCGAAGACACCAAAGCGCAAGCGCGATTGCCTGAAACCATGCTAGACAGCCACATTCGCTTGAACCAACCTGAAAAGCGCCTGTTCAGTCAGCAATTAGACAACCCTAAATGGTTCGATTTGCGCGAGCGTGCTTTAGATCATCAATACGATTACTTACGTTCAAACACCATTGGTCTTGCTGGTGCGCGCATATCGCTTATACCGCACCAACTCCACATTGCGTCAGAGGTAGGCGGCAGACACGCACCTCGCGTATTACTTGCCGATGAAGTAGGTCTTGGTAAAACCATTGAAGCCGCGCTGATTATTCACCAACAGCTTAAAACCGGCCGTGCAGAGCGCGTGCTTATTTTGGTTCCAGACTCGCTCATGCACCAATGGTTAGTTGAAATGCTTCGCCGCGTTAACCTTCCTTTTGCCATTTACGATGAGAGTCGTTGCGAGGCGATAGAGAAGAGCGAAGGCTTAGAAGATGACGAAACGTCTGACGCGAGCGCGGTGAATCAATTTGAAAACGACCAGCTGGTACTTTGTAGTATCGACTTCCTAAGCAAGAGCGAAAAACGCCAGCAACAAATTCAAGCCGCAGGATGGGATTTAATGGTTGTCGATGAAGCCCATCACCTTGCGTGGTCAAGTGAGGCTCCCTCTGCCGAATACCTGTGTGTAGAAGCGCTGGCAAACCAAACACCCGGTGTATTACTGCTTACCGCAACGCCTGATCAACTTGGTCACGAAAGCCACTTTGCCCGCTTGCGTTTGCTCGACCCGGCTCGCTTCCATAGCTACGATGCATTCTTAGATGAAGAATCGAAATACAGCCAGCTGGCCGATGCGGTAGCGCCATTACTTTCAGACGCCGAGCCTAACGACAAACAACGCAGCAAGCTCGCTGAATTCGCGCCTGACGTAATGGAACATGCGGGTGATTTAAGCTCGCCAGAAAATCGCCATGCGTTGCTACACCAACTTATCGATTGTCACGGCACAGGTCGTATGCTGTTTAGAAACCGCCGCGCCAATATCGAAGGCTTTCCGGAGCGTAAATTAAGCGCCTACGAATTAGCTTTGCCTGAGGTTTATTCAGATGCCGTGAGCGGCGGCGACTTAACCTATTCACTGTATCCTGAACGTATGGCAAGCGTGGTTAACAGCTGGACCAAGCATGACCCGCGCGTTGAATGGCTGCTTGATTTCATGCAAAGCGTTAAACCAGAAAAGATTCTGCTTATTTGCGCAAGTGCCCGCACAGCGCAAGAGTTAGGTGAGGTTATTCGCACGCAAACCGGTATTCGCCATAGTGTATTCCACGAAGGCATGAGCATTGTTGAACGCGACAAGGCGGCCCATTATTTTGCGGATGAGGAAGACGGCGCACAAATTCTACTGTGTAGTGAAATAGGCAGCGAAGGTCGTAACTTCCAGTTCGCTCACCATTTGGTGCTGTTCGATTTGCCTATTACGCCAGATCTGCTTGAACAACGTATTGGTCGTCTTGACCGTATTGGCCAAACCCAAACCGTACAAATTCACGTGCCGTATTTAGCGAAAACCGCGCAGCACGTATTGCTAGACTGGTATCACGAAGGGCTGAATGCCTTCGAGAAAACCTGCCCTACGGGCTCTGGTGTGTTTGACGACGTGAAGCCATTGCTTATTGGTGCCTGCTTACACCCTGACGATATGAGCGCCCGTGACGAGCTAGTGAACATGAGTGTTACGCTTAATAGCCAGCTCGTAGCGCAACTAGAAGCCGGTCGCGATCGTCTTCTAGAGCTTAATGCTTCGGGAGAGGGCCGCGTAGAACAACTGCTTGAAGACATTATTACCCTTGATAGCGAACAAGATTTATCCCGCTTTATGGGTCGCGTATTCGATGCTATCGGTGTTCAGCAGGATGAAAAAGGCAATGACTGCTTTATTCTTATGCCAACCGAATCGATGGTGAGCCAGCTTCCAGGTCTTGACCCAGAAGGCATGACGGTTACTTACAAGCGCCGTGTTGCCACCACGCTAGAAAACGTGCAGTTTTTAAGTTGGGATCATCCACTTGTGCATACCGCCATGGACGTAGTACTTACCGACGTACACGGAAAAAGCAGCATGGGCTTCATTGCCGAGCCGTCTTTGCCAAAAGGCGCTTATTGGGTTGAGGCGTTGTTTGTGCTGCAGGCGCAAGCGCCTAAAACGCTTCAGTTAGGCCGCTTCTTACCTCAAACGCCAGTGCGAGTGTGTTTAGATGCGCAAGGAAACCCGTCTGAATTAAGCTTCGACGTTAAGCGTAAAATTGGACGTAAGATCTCGGCTCAGCTTCTAAAAGCCTTGCAACAGCCGCTTGAGCTTGCCATTGAAAAGGCGCGTAAGCTTGCCCATCAGCAAGCTAACCAAAAGCAACACGACGCACTTAACAGCATGCACAGCACGCTTAATGAAGAAATACAGCGCTTGCGCGATCTTCAAAAGCGTAACCCAGCAGTACGTGACAGCGAAATTGAGTTTATTGAAACGCAAATGAACGCCCTTGATAAAGTTATTCAGGATGCAGATGTTCAGCTGGACGCCATTCGTATTGTGGTAAATAACCCGTAGCCTCGAAAGGTTAAACATTCAAAAGCGACTGTGAAGTAACGAGTACATAATGGCGAACCCAAGTTTTGTTTATAACCCACCGATGACACCTTATCTTGATATTTTGTATCAAGATGAGGATATGGTGGTTGCGCATAAACCTAGCGGGCTATTGAGCGTTCCGGGCAAAGCATTAGAGCACCGCGACTCGCTGATCAGCCGGGTGAACCGTGTGTATCCCACCGCCACAGTAGTGCATCGCTTAGACATGGCGACTTCGGGTATTTTGGTGCTGGCGCTTAATAAAGATAGTCATCGCCATATCTCGAAACAGTTTGAGCTACGTCAAACTAAAAAGCGTTACTTCGCCCGAGTTCATGGACATGTAGAACAAGACCGCGGAGAAGTTAACCTTCCTCTTATTTGCGACTGGCCAAACAGGCCAAAGCAAATGGTAGACTTCGAGCGCGGTAAAAAAGCCGTAACGCACTATGACGTTGTCGAACGTACCCATGATGAAAAAGGTTTGCCCTACTCTTTAGTTGCCCTCTACCCTATCACAGGTCGATCTCACCAACTTCGCGTGCATATGCTTGCCTTAGGCCACCCTATTTTGGGGGATAGACTCTATGCCCATGAAGAAGCGTTATCTATGGCGCCTCGTTTACAGCTCCATGCTGAAAGCTTGAGTTTTACGCACCCGACACTTGGGCATTGGCAGCACTTTAATGTCGCCATCCCTTTTAGTCCGTTTCGCCCAAAGCCACTGTCAGAAAGTATTGAGTAACGTTTTAACGCTACTCAATTTTATCAATAGACTTCATTTTAGTTTTAAAGCAACCTGCCGATAACTCTGCTAGAACGATTTAGTTTTTTAATTGATGTGATACGGGCAAAGCTGTCCGTATCGGGGTGATAGCTAAAGGCAAACCACTTTTTATGAAAAGGCACGCTCTCCTTTTAATCTTTGCAATGGTTGTTTCGCTGCTGCCGATGACGGCTCACTGCGACTTTTTCAGGGATGTCAGGAATGCTTATCTCCCCGGCGAAGTAAAAGCGCTTATGATAGGTGAAATGGAAGCCCCACTCATTGAAGTTGAGGCAAGAACACCACTTCCCTTAGGTGTTGCTATTGTGCTCACTGAACCCTTTCCATCTAGCCTGACTCTTGCTCAAGGCAACAGCTTGGCGAGCATGCTTGCTGAGAAAGGGTGGAACGTGGTTATTAGCCCATTTAATTTGCCGATTAACTCACCATCAACTTTAAATACTGAAGAGCAAACGAGTGAGTCGCAGCAAGAAAACCTAACACCATCGATAGGTAGCAAACAGATGGTTCATCCTAGAAGTAACCAGTTGACTCAGTACCTTGATTTTGAATCAACAACGACTGCGCTAGCGCTTCAACTCAATGCTTTAGATAACTATTTACAAGACAGAACAGGTTATCGCATGGTCATTGCGCAGGGTATGCTTGCAGCGGCCTATTTGTCTGCAATAGAAGTGCAGCCCAATTTCCAGCCTGATACCTTTGTTGCTATTTCGCCGTTTTGGCCGCAAGAAGAAACCAACAATTTGGTAATTGATACGATAGCGAAAGCCAACTTTCCCATTCTTGATTTGTCCTTAAGCAACTTTAACGATTGGGAATCACGCACGGCGATAAGAAGAAAGGTTCGCGCAAAAAACGAGCTAAAGTTGCATTATAGACAAGTCGTCCTACCAAATAATTCTTTAACCTTTAGTATAAAGTTGATTGAAAAAAGCCCTAATATTCATATGGTTGCAAATAGCACCATAGGCTGGACCAGGCATCTAGGCTGGTAATTTTTTCTTCTTGATATTACGCTAAATTAACATCCAAAACAGTGACCTACCCATAATAAGATAAATATCGGGGTATTGAAGTTATTGGTAACGATGTAATGGACTATACTAATTTTAGCAGACAGAGACGGTTGAGTTACTCGTGAATGTTCAGAATTTTGTAGATAACAAAGCAAAACAGCTGTGTTTCTATTTGAGAGCATTTTGGCAGGGAGAGCTTCCTATCGAAGAGATCGAGCTATTCTTTTGGGATAGTATGGAAGAATGGGGTCAAGTTGAATGCACATTGACCCAGCCATATACGCAAAAGGAACGTGTTTTTTGGCATTTGCTTCACCAAGTGCATTACTGGAATGAAGATAAACTCACGAAAGACCAGTTTCTTGTTGATGAGTTAACAAACTGCGTTAACTTCCTAGAGGGTTTGGGACACTGCCCTCTAGACTGTGTTGGAATACGCCCATAACTCCGTTATTTTCACGGCGTTTGACCGCATATCACCGACTTCTACTCTTTTCTAAATCATTCATAATGCCTTCACAGTTTTATTGCTAAACACCCTGGTTCATGGCTCAATACACTTTTGAGTTACCGCTTAAGGCCGAAGTATTGCTTACTGCATTAAAAACATTCAATGACAAACGCTATCTCACGATTTTTCTATTTGGCATTTCCAGTGGTTTTCCTTGGATCATGATAGGTTCAGTGTTATCGGCTTGGCTAAAAGATGAAGGTTTATCGCGCTCGGCTATTGGACTTTTCGGCATAATCTTCGCTACCTATTCATTTAATTTTCTATGGTCGCCTCTTGTCGATAAGCTTAAGCCTCCAATGTTAGGGCAAAGACGCGGCTGGATCTTCTTAATGCAATGCGGTGTTGTTTTGCTCTGTTTGGCTATGTCACAGCTTACCGCAGACAATGACTTATTTTACGTCGCCTTAATTGGTTTATTAATTGCCATTGCTTCTGCCACCCAAGATATTGCTATTGATGGCTTTCGTATTGATTGCATTGAAAAAGAAGATAAAGATGGTATGTCTGCTGCCTCGTCAGTAGCAACAGCTGGATGGTGGACGGGTTATGGAGGTCTTGGAGCTATCCCCTTTTTCTTAGCAGACCTTACTTCTTGGGCATGGCCAGACATTTACTTATTGCTTGGCGCAATTATGGCCTCGTTAGCAATAGCTACCTGCTTTGCCAATGAACCCGCTGTTAATAGAGAGGCCTTGCTTGAACAGGTAACGGATTTAAACGCAAATAGCTCTGCATTAATTAACTGGATAAGAACAACACTAATTACACCATTTTCCGAGTTCTTTAACCGCAATGGCATCAAGCTGGCCGCTTCATTCTTACTGTTTATTTTTCTTTTTAAAATTGGCGAGGCGTTTTTAGGTCGTATGAGCATTGTCTTTTATAAGGAAGTCGGCTTTTCCAATAGCGATATTGCCACTTACTCAAAGTTACTAAACTGGTGGGTAACCATAATATTCTCTCTACTTGGTGGATTAGTAAACATTCGCTACGGCATTTATCGAGGGTTGATGATTGCAGGTGTTGCTATGGCGGCTTCAAACCTTCTCTTTGCTCTTATCGCACAAACCGGCCCATCGACCTCACTGCTAGCCATCACTGTCGTTGTCGACGGCTTTACCGGCGCGTGGAGTACTGTTGCCATGGTCGCCTTTATATCGCTCTTGTGTAACCGCGCTTTTAGTGCAACTCAATATGCACTTATGGCCTCATTAAGTGTTGCAGGACGAACATTGGTTGCTTCTAGCAGTGGTTTGGTTGTTGACAGTCTTGACGGAAACTGGAGTCTATTTTTCATTTTGACGGCTGTAATGGTGCTCCCAAGCCTTTGCTTTTTATACTCTATTAGGGGTCATATTAAACGCGTTGAAGCGCCATAAATAACGTTCAGTAACATCCACAATACCTCTGTTTCCTTGCAACTTCGCGTCAGTTGCCTACATTTAAAGTAGGCAACTAACGCACACACTTGCAAGGAAGAAAGTTGAGTTCAAACAAGGCTTCGCCCCCACAGCACAAACTATCGTCGAACTCCGCTGCTTATACATTTTCTAAAGCAAGCGTGACTGCTCTTCTTTTTAGTATGATAGTTATGTCAATTTTGCTGGCGCTCATCACCAAACAACAATCTTTCATTACTGACTTGGAGCAACAGAATAATTTAGAAGATAGTCTAATTAGCGCTGAATATCGAATTGACCAACTCAACAGCCAAATGCTAAGCAATAGTGCCACCCACACGGCCCTAGCACACCAGTTACAGGTAACCTATCAAGAGTTGAATAGATATTTACTAGACAAACAGAGGGTCAGCGCCCTTGCTTCCTCCGTTTCTAAAGAAGAGTTTCAAAGCGCGTATAAAAGTTTAAGTAAAGCTACGGCGGAGGAAACAGCTAAGCAAACACGAATATTACTTTATACCCTTGTGGAGTTGCCCCCCACAGAATTAAAGGCCTATATTGATGACGACTTTAGCCTTCTTCCGCTTTTAAAATCCCTAAAAGCCGAAGAAAATGCAGTGCTACTGCGTATTCAAGCACTGCGCGAAAAGATGTTGATAGCTACCCTATTTGGCGCAGTTGCTCTGGCTCTTTGCTATCTTTATGCGTGGCTTTTTACTAGAAACGTACCCAAGAGTTCTCTTCGAAAGCTTAATAAATCAAAGGTAAGGCTTGCTATTGCAGACAATAGTGAGGACTTGCAGGACAGAAAATTTTTGCAGCTTATCAGCCATGAGTTTCGAGCCCCTATTAGCGCCATAATCAGCGCTTTAGAGCTTATACCAAACATGGAAGACCAGAAGGCTAAGTTAATTCAACAGGCCGAGCAATCGAGCTACAGGCTGCTTAATCTAACGAATAACCTTACCGAGATACTCAATAACCATGTAAAGGACGACCTTCAAGTTTCAAAAGTCGACTTAATTAGTTTACTAGACGAATGCATATCGCCTTTTTCAGTAAGAGTTAAAGATAAAAAGCTTGAACTTAACATGCATTGCAGTCATAGCGTTCCAAATTATGCTGAAACCGACGCTATGGCCCTGTCGAAAGTGATAGTAAATATAATGGATAATGCCGTAAAGTTTACGTCGACGGGGCTCATTGACGTGACCGTTACAACGCTTGTAAAAAACAAAAAAGTCTTTCTAGTAATTATTATTAACGACACTGGTATTGGCATTGATGAACAAACCCAAAAACGCATGTTCGAGCGCTTTTACCGGGGAGAACATTCACAAAGTCAGCGCTACCCAGGGGCGGGAATTGGCCTGTCCGTGGCTAAGCGCAGCCTTGATAAACTTGGCGGTACTTTACAGGTTAACAGTACTCTAGGCGTCGGTTCCGAATTTAAAATATCACTACCAATTAAACCCTTAGAAGACTCGCCGTCGGTAACATCGACACCTTCTAATGCCAAGTTTGCCATTGTCGACGACTTAGAAATATCAAGGCTATACCTACAGTCTATAGTCACGAAAGAAGGCTTTAGCGTTCGCACATTTTCATCTGGCGCCAACCTTTTAAACCTTCACGATGAACTGCTTCAGTTCTCCGGTATCATCGCCGATCTTTATATGTCAGGAATGAATGGCTTAGAACTAATTAAGACACTCAAAGCTATTTACGGAGAACGCGTACCGCCGGTTATCGTATTGTCAGCTACGCCGGATATCGCCAATATTATCGCCAAAAGCGAATTGCCTATATTCCAAAGCTTTGTAAAACCTATTGACAGAAACCGGTTTGTCGATGCTATACACCAGCTTTCAGGTAGTAAAACACAGACCGTCAAAGCCTTGACCAAAGCAAACATTTTAGTGGTAGAGGATGAGCCAATAAATGCAGAAATGCTGGAATACATGCTAAACAGTATGGGTCACGATGTTACCGTAAGCTACACAGGCGATGACGCCATAGGTCGAGTAAACGAGACAGCCTATGACTGTATATTGCTCGATATCAATCTGCCTGATATAAACGGCCTGGAAGTGGCGAATATTATAAAGGAAGGGTTCCCTGACCTCCCTATCATTGCGCTTACCGCCAACGCCCATAGAAACGATAAAGAGGCCTCGTTGAAAGCAGGCATTCGATATCACCTCGTGAAGCCTGTTACCTTTCAAGAACTCAAAAATACCTTAGATCTTACACTCGTTTAGAAGGTATTTTTTAAGTGTAGATACGATACTGATTTCGACCGTTTTCTTTCGCCTCATAAAGCGCCTGATCGGCACATTCAAGCCATGCCATCGCGCCTTTAAAGTCGGGAGAGAACTGGGCAAGCCCTAGGCTTACAGTAAAGCTTATCGACTCGCCTTCATGCTCAACCACTAACCGCTGTGCCAATTGACGAATTCGCTCGGCTACTGCTTTTGCATCATTTACCGTTGAATCGTTTAGGATAATAGCAAACTCTTCACCGCCGTAGCGTCCAGCAAGATCAGTTTCCCGCACACAGCGTTTAATCAGTGCTGCGAGCATTTTTATAACTTTGTCTCCCGCCTGGTGGCCGTAGGTGTCGTTGATGCGTTTAAAATGATCGATATCAAGCATAAGTGCGGTACTGGGCTTATCTCGCCGAACGCATAACTTGTGCATTTCATCAAACCGTTCTTGCCAATAGCGACGGTTGAATAGCCCTGTTAGGCCATCTACTCGACTTGCTGTTTTCAACTCTTCGTTAAGATGCTCCATTCCAAGCTTGCCTAGGGCCTGTTCGGTAACATCGTAAACCAGCATACAAAATCGCTCTACGCGCCCGCTTTTATCCACTATAGGGAATATGGTCACGTTTTGATACATAAACTCAGCGGCACAAGTGACCGGTCGGTTACAATCAAATTTTAATAAATAAGGGCGCTGCTCCCAGATGATAAATACAGGACTATTCAAGTTAAATACAGGGTCAACTTTAGTTCTGAGCCACTTCTCTTCTATTTCTGGAAAGTGAGAAAACAAGCTAGTTCCAATAATAGCGTTTGCTTTTTTGGCGCTATGGTTCTCAAGAAATTTATTCCAGACCTGCACGTTGAAGTTGCGATCAATTACCGCAATCCCTACTTCTATTGAATCGAGCAATTCTGCAGGAACGTGAGACGAACTAACGTGGTCGCTGACAGCGAGTTCACTAGTTGAAGCATTCATAGACTTCCCTTGTCTTGTTTTATAAAGCCATCATCGAACAGACGCGCATAAACCTGATTCATAGCATCGCCGGGGAACAACAATAAAAGATCGAAGGAAATATCTCTCGACTTTATCGCATAGCCAATCTCAATGGCCATTAGTTTTCCCCAGCGCTGGACGTTATCACTCAAAAGCGTTGATAAGCCTTGGTGCTGCCCGAGTAAGATAGGATGCGTATGACTAAACGCAACGTTGAGCTGCTCTGATAAGCCATTTAAACAAGCACCGATTAGAATATTCGACACATCCATTAGCGCTTCTAGGGCAAGCTTATCTGACGACGCAGACGATGGGTATTTCAACAGCTCAACAATATTTTGCGTATTTGTGTCGTTAAAAATAACCAGGGCTTCTCCACTTATACCTTCGCTAATAAACCCTTTTGAAACCGCAGAAACGCTGTCATTACGATTAATCTCGGCAATGGCCATAGACAGTTCGTTGCTTTCAATTAAGTTTACATTAGGTATGGGTAAGTCAATAAACTCACCTAGCAGCTGGGCTAAATTTTCTCCTGCACGCCCCATGGCAATATTCACCATTTCACGGCATGCGTCTAACTGCTCTTCTTTACTCGTTGGGCTCTTGGCTCTAGGTGAACTTGACTCACTTTGCCCCTGCGCCTTTTTTAAACTGGCCCCTGAAGAATGGCTCTCACCGCTATAGATGCCGTAGGAAGATAAGATATGGCTGAGTTTTTCATTATCGATTGGTTTTCGAATGAAATCTAATGCACCGAGGGCAAGCATTTTTTCCCGCGCTTGCGCCTGAACATCACCGGACACTACCACCACTAAGCAAGGCAAATCCTGCTGACGAATGGCTTCCATGGTTTGGTAGCCATCCATTACCGGCATGTTTAAATCGAGGAAAACCACATCACCTTTTCCTTCTCGGATAAAAGCTAGGGCCTGTTCGCCATTCTCGGCAAAGGAAATATCTACATCCCACCCATCGGGTAAACTGCGCGCCATTTGCCGCCTTGCGAAGCCCGAGTCATCGCAAATTAATATTGGAGTACTCATGGTAACTCCTTAAATAGCAACTGGGGCTTTAATATGTGGGTGAGACTGGTAATTCTTCAGCGTAAAGTCATCGTATGAAAAACCAAAGATATCTTTAATATCTGGGTTAATTTCCATGGTTGGACGGGCAAAAGGTTCGCGACCAAGCTGCAATTCTACCTGTTCAAGATGATTAGAATACAAGTGCGCATCGCCTAGCGTATGAATAAAATCACCCGGCTCTAGATCGCATACTTGGGCAATCATCATGGTAAGCAGTGCATAACTTGCAATGTTAAACGGAACACCAAGAAAGATATCACCGCTACGTTGGTACAGCTGACAGCTTAGCTTGCCCTCTAAAACGTAAAATTGAAAAAGCGTGTGGCAAGGGGGTAGCGCCTGTTTGCCCATTGCCGCATTTTCCTTTGGTGAATAGCTAGTATCAGGTAAGACTGCGGGGTTCCAGCCGCTAACGATAAGACGACGTGAATCAGGGTTATTTTTAATTTGCTCTACCACTTCGGCAATTTGGTCAACCGAGGTACCGTCACCGCGATCCCAACTACGCCATTGATGGCCATATACAGGACCAAGCTCGCCTTCATCGGTAGCCCATTCATCCCAAATCTTTACGCCATGCTCTTTTAAATAAGCAATATTTGTTTCGCCTTTCAAGAACCAAAGTAGTTCGTGAATGATCGATTTAAGGTGACACTTCTTTGTTGTCACCAAAGGAAAACCTTCCTGTAGATTAAAGCGCATCTGATACCCGAATACACTTAACGTACCTGTACCAGTTCGATCTTCCTTTTTCACACCCGTATCACGTACATGGCGCATTAGAGCGAGATATTCTTTCATCGTTATTCTTATATTTTTTGCTGTTCAACATGGTCTTTTCCGCGCATGTAAGCACGGACTATCAATCCTATTCCTAAAGCTATCATAGGTAAACAAAGAAGTTGCCCCTGGCTTAGGCCCATTTGATATAAGCCAATATGTGCGTCGGGTTCTCTGAAATACTCAACAATAAATCGGAAGCTTCCATAACCAAGTAAGAATAAACCACTCACCGCCCCTACTGGGCGCTTCTTGGCAGAGTAAAGCCATAGGATAATAAAGAGCAGAACGCCCTCTAAAGCAAATTCGTACAGCTGAGACGGGTGACGAGGAACATAGCCTGCGTTCGGGAAAATAACAGCCCAAGGCACGTCCGTGGTACGCCCCCATAGCTCTGCGTTTAGGAAGTTGCCGATTCGACCCGCCCCCAAGCCAATGGGCACCAGCGGCGCTACGAAATCCCCTAGACGTAGGAACGTGGTATTCATACACTTTGCGCGCCAAAACAGCGCAGTTAACACCCCTAACAAGCCGCCGTGGAAAGACATTCCACCCGCCCAAATTTTGAATAGATACAGAGGATCATCTAAGAACATGCCAAACTGGTAGAAAAGCACATAGCCGATGCGACCACCTAGAATCACGCCCACAAAGCTCCAAAAAAGCAGGTCGCTTAACTGCTCTCTACTCCAGTTAGTTTGTGATAGGCGCTTTTGAGCCAACAAATACGCGGCGATAAAACCTACCAAATACATCAAGCCATACCAGCGCACACTTAATGGACCGACACTGAAGATAACGGGGTCGATACTGGGGAATACCAGATAACTGCTCTGTTCCATTACTTTATTCAATTCCTAAAATCATTCTAATGCTTACTAAAACAAGCAAGCATGCCAACATCGCTTTTAGCACACGTATATTAACGCGCTGTCCAAGCTTAGCTCCTATGTTTGCGGTAAACATAGAGGTTGCAACAATACCAGCTGTAGCAGGCAGATAAACATAACCCATACTGTATTCTGGTACATCTATCTCACCCCACCCAGCGATAACAAAACTGGTGGTACCAAAAATGGCAATAACTAGCCCGCAAAAAGCGGCACAACCAATAGCCGCGCGTACATTAACACGAAACCACACTAAAGCGGGTACAAGTAATGCGCCACCGCCAATACCCATTAACGCACTTAGCATACCGGCACCTCCACCAACAGTGGCTAACGCCCCTTTTGATGCCTCGTTTTCAGACGCTTTTTGTTTGCCGAAAATCATTTGCAAAGCTATCAATATCACCAGTACGGCGAACACATCTTTTAGTAATTCACCCGAAATATGACTTGCCACCTGTGCACCGGCAATTGCGCCAAACGCAATCCCTAATCCGGTATAAAGCACAACATGACGCTGAATATTACCGAGTTTATAATGTGCTAAAGCCGACGACATACCCGTGAAAATGATGGTAGATAAGGACGTTGCAATAGCGATAGGCATAACCGTTTCGGTGGTCATGCCCAGAAAGTGAATCAGCAAGTACGACAGCGCAGGTACAATAATTAAGCCGCCACCGATGCCCAACATACCTGCAAGAATTCCAACCACTGAACCTAAAATTAGACAGCTGACAACAATTACAACAAGTGGATCCATTTTTTAACCACCTGCTCGGATAAGGCCTCCTAGGCCCTTGGTTTCAAGATACTGATTTAAGTGCACAAAAACTTCGTCTTGGCTAACAGAGGTTAGCGCTAATGAAAGTAGTTGCTTACACTCATCAAGCGTTACTTTTCGAATAAGCCAGTTTATCTTTCTTAAGTTGAAACCATTCATACTCAAGCGTCGGTAACCCATTCCCATTAGCAGCAGGGCCCCTGCCGGCTCCCCCGCTATTTCTCCGCAGATAGTCACCGGTACTTGGTTTTGATTAGCTTTTTGGACCACATCGTAAAGTGCCCCTAATACGGCTGGGTGATAACTGTTGTAGAGCCCCGCCACCCGCGTGTTGTTTCTGTCGACTGCCAAAAGGTACTGGGTTAAGTCATTGCTGCCTACAGAAAAGAAATCAACATGCTTAGCCAGTTGAGGCAGTTGATAAAGTACCGAAGGCACTTCAAGCATAATGCCTAGTTTAGGTTTATTTAGGGTCTGCCCCGATTCTGCTATTTCGTCAGATATCTCATAAAACGCCTGATTGATAAGGCGCTTAGACTCCTGCACTTCAGATACCGTAGATATCATAGGCAGCATAATTTGCAGGTTGCTTAGCCCCACGCTTGCCCGAAGCATTGCGCGAACTTGAACCAAGAATATTTCAGGGTGATCAAGGGTAAGCCGAATACCACGCCAGCCTAAAAAAGGGTTCTCTTCGTTAATCGGGAAATACGGCAGTGGTTTATCGCCCCCCACATCCAAAGTGCGCATGGTAATGGGTAGCGATGGTGCAGCCTCAAGGACCTGGCGATATAGCTTTACCTGCTCTTGTTCCGAGGGGAATCGCTCGCGAAGCATAAAAGGAATTTCTGTACGGTACAAACCAACGCCAGCCCCAATCTGCTCGGCGTTTAGCTCTACTTCAGCAGAAAGGCCCGCGTTGATGTAAAGTGACATTCTACAACCATCAACGCTTTCACAAGGTTTATCTGCCTCTGCGTTTATTTTCTCGGCGATGGCCGACTCTTCATCAATAAGCTGAATAAATTCAGTTTTAATATTGCGCTCTGGCGAAACAATGACTTCCCCAGAATAGCCATCAAGCAGTATTTCTTTGTCTTCAAGTAGTGCTGGTGTGACGTTTTGACAACCCATTACAGCGGGCACGCCCATAGCTCTTGCTAATATGGCCGCGTGAGAGTTGTTAGAACCACGAATGGAAATAATGCCTTTGAGCTTATCTCGCGGAAACTCAGCGAGCATAGGCGCTGACACTTCATCAGCGACTAGAATACTGGGCTCAGTAATGACCTGTTCAGTAACTTTTTGACCGTTCGCTTCATACAAGATGTTAGCTAAGATTCGGTCTGATAAATCGACGATATCAATAGCACGCTCTTGCATGTAAGGGTCGTCCATAGCCTGAAAGCGAGCAGCGTAGCTTTCGACCACCATCTTCAAAGACGACGCAGCATCCCAACCTTGGCGAATTTTTTCTTCTACTTCGCGACCTAAACTGTTGGCATCCAACAGGTGATGATATAGCTGAAAAATTGATTTAACGTCATCAGGTATACCGTCATCTAACCGCTCAGACAAGGCGTCAACATGCCCCCTTGTTACCTCAACACCTTTGCGGTAAAGCTGAATTTGATCTTGCGGCGACTGCGTGCGTTTTACCACCCAGTTTTTGAGGTTGATAGACTTATCGGGTGAGACCCCTTTACCAATAGCCAAACCAGGCGAGCCTGCAATACCTCTTACATTTTTCTGCCGTGCCGTATTGTCGTTTGAGTTTGATAAGGTCAATGCGCCACGTATATCGGCATTGGTGATCTCTAGCGCTAGCTGTGCAGCAAGGGTAACTAAAAACGCCTCTTCATCTTCGCTAAAGCGTCGCATTTGGGATTGCTGAAGTGTGATAACGCCTAAGACACGCCGCTGGTTGATAATAGGCGTTCCTAAAAAGGCATTGTACTTTTCTTCTTTTACTTCGGGGTAATGTTTAAATCGTGGGTGGTTGTGCGCGTTTACGATATTTAGCGGTTCTTCACGTTGACCAACTAAACCTATAAGGCCTTCTGAAAAACCAATGCGAACTTGTTCTACCGCATCGGGGTGCAGACCATCCGTCGCTTTTAGGATAAATTCTTGCGTGTCGTAGTCAGCAAGGTAAATTGAGCATGAGTCTACACTAAGGGTGTGCTTTACACGTGACGCGAGCTTAAACAAAGCGGTATCGAGCGCAGGAATTTGATTCATTTCCTGCACGATACGTTTCAATGTGGTTAACATTGCGCCTTGTTGGCTCTGAGGGCTCACCGGTTTATCCTTGTGTAATTGCAGTTTGCTCGTCGCTTACTGTTGCACATCGCTACCTTTGACACCTTCACTACCTTTGCTGCCTTTGCCACTTTCACCGATTTATACCTTTGACCGTTAACCGCGCCTGCGTTTTTTCCCGCGCTTGTGCGGAGCTACGTTTTGGCGCTGCTGAGGTCGATGTTGCGCAGACATAACTACAGGCGAGAACTCTTTCATTACTCGTCTGTAGACGTCTCGTTTGAACGATACAACATTTCTAATGGGATACCAGTAGCTTACCCACCTCCAGTCATCAAATTCAGGATGACCTGTTTTAAGCACATTAACATCGCGGTCGTTGCAATCTAGCTGCAACAAGAACCATTTTTGTTTTTGCCCTATACAAACAGGGTTGCTGCCTTGTCGAATTAATCGCTTTGGTAGCTTATATCTAAGCCAGTTACGGGTAACACTCAAAATGGTGACATCTTTCGGTGTCAATCCTACTTCTTCGTGAAGCTCGCGGTACATAGCTTGTTCAGCAGATTCCCCTTCATCAATTCCGCCTTGAGGGAACTGCCATGAATGTTGACCATAACGTCTTGCCCAAAATATTTGACCCATTTTGTTGCAAATCACTATGCCCACATTCGCACGGAATCCATCGGCATCTATCACATAGACTCCCGGGCACACTATCTTGTATATGTTTTCATTCTTCCACAAACTATGCTCCAATCATAGTCTTAATGTTCGCCTTCGCTTTCAAACAGGAAATTAACCACCTTATGCAACCTCCTTCATCGCCTCCATCTTCGCCAGACGCCCTTTTGGCACGATGTCACGCTATCGCGGGTTTAACCTTAGGAGAACTGGCTGATATGGCCAATGTTGCCATTCCTGTTAATTTACAGCGCCACAAAGGGTGGCCGGGTATGCTTATTGAGAAGTGGTTGGGCGCGAGCGCGGGCTCTAAGCCTCAGCAGGACTTTCCTGAATTAGGCATAGAACTTAAAACCATACCCATTGACGTAAACTTTTCACCTCTAGAAACCACCTATGTTTGTTTTGCGCCCCTCTTAATGGCGCCGGGTATCACGTGGGAAGCTTCGAATGTGCGAAACAAGCTACAGCAGGTGTTGTGGCTACCCATTGAAGGTGATAGAGCCATTCCTTTAGCCCATCGACGAGTAGCAACTGGGTTTTACTGGCGTCCAAACCAGCATGAAGACGCAATGCTCAGACACGACTGGGAAGAGTTAGTAGAACAAATCGCTACGGGGCAAGTAGAGTCTATTACCTCTCGACAAGGCGAAGCACTTCACATTCGCCCCAAAGCGGCTAACGGTAAAGTGCTTACCGATGCATTAGGGCCAGAAGGCCAGCGTATTAAAACTCGCCCTAGAGGGTTTTACTTGCGCAAAACCTTTACCCACCAAATACTGCGCAATGCGTTTGGTATGTAAAGTAAGCGTTGCAAACTGAAAACCTTCTTCACTTTGTAGGCGCATTGTTCAAATGTTTTACAAGGTATTCGCTTAAGAACTTTTCTGAGTTAACGCCAAGACGTTTCGCCACAGCTTCTAATTTGGCATCGCTATGGAGCAGCACTTTTTTCGCATACTCCAGGCGGTAGTGGAATATAAACCGCCTGAAGTTTTTCTTCTCAGTAAGCTGAAGCGCAATAGCGAAAGATGTAGGGTCGATATCCGCCCCTTTGCAAAACTCACTTAGCGTAAGAAAGCGGGTTTTATAGGCCTTTGACTCTATGGTATAGCGCTCCGCTTTAGAAATAATACTGCTTATTTCATAGGGTGTGGCTTTACCTTCATCCAGTCGCTCGTAGTTCAATGGCGACGGCGCCGTTCGACGAATAAAGGTCAATGAAAACAATACCACTAACAGTGCACAACCAATCATTAAGTGATGAAAGCTTTCCCAAAAAGGTACGGGGAAAAAACCAAAGGTTGCGGCAGTAACAAGTAAAATACTCATAAAGGCTACCCCAACCAAACTTCCCATTACACCGGCAAGTTTAGGCATTCTTAAGTTTTTAATGTCCACCGCCTGCTCAGGTAAATGTCTATGATACATTTGAATGTGTTCGGTAATAAGAATGCCAATAAGTAACACACTAAAGCCGGTTAAAAGCGAGGCAAAATAGGCAGGCCATAACAGTAAAGGCTCGCCATTTGGCGACGATGAAAGCCATTGCTGTTTATCATTCACCGATATGAGAAGCACAGTACACTGAAAAAAAGCCGTTACCACAGTAGGCCACCACAGCCGCTTTCTTGCCGTGGGATAAGCTAATAACATGGGCTTTATGGCACGATAACAACAAGTAATTGCGATTACTGCAAATACGTCTGATAAACCATACAAGATAGCTAAAGAGCTCGCGTGTGCTATTCGCAGCCATTCATCTAGCATAAATAGTGGCCAGCAAACAAAGGCACCAACTAGCCAGCGCATGCTGTTTAAATTTACTTTCTGAACGAACAGACGGGCAAAACAAAAAATATAAACGCCTAGTAGCGAATATAGAAAATAATCATAGTAGCTTGAAGTCATCAGCGCCCTCCTTCCCTGAGATAAAATTTGCTAATGCAATACGTGTCCACCGACATGGGTTACCAGTAGATTTCACGTTGCATAGCCACAGTGCGCGTTCGCTCCATAATTCGAATTAACGTACTGAGCTTCTCTGCTGTCCATTTGCGCACCTCATCGTGAGAGTCAACTTCCGCATCGTCTATAGATTGCTTCAGCATGAGCAATGCGTTTAATTCATCAATGCCGGTAAGTAAGTCTAACCAAGGCGCACGAAAGTTACCCCGCTCTTCAACAAACAAGTCACCAAGCAAAAAACCACTCCACAGGGTTTGTCTTAGCATTATTTCCACTGCGCTGTAATTAGCTGGTCCCATGGTTTTACTGAGGGGCATACTCTGCTGCACGGTTTGCCACCCTTGCGATAACCATCCTTTTGCATGGTCAAGTACAGGGTGATCAAATCCCGTTGCTATCTTTTGCCAAGGCTTATTTTGTATAAGGCTTATAGCGTGAATCTTAATATCTGTAGCGTCATTGTCGAAAAATAGCTTTTCAGGTTCATGAGCTTGCATCAAACCTGTTTGACGCCCTTGCAGGTAGCTTACTACCGCTGGGTGTTTGCTCAAGGTTTTATTAAACATGCTCTTTTTAGAGAGCAAATAGCGCAAACTTTGTAAGTCGTCTTGCCAGCCCCACTTTTGCGTATGGGTTACCAGTTTTTTGTGCAAGGCTAATAACTCTGGGCACTGCAATACGGGTAGATAAAGCGACACACTCTGCAGCAGCAACCTAACGCTTTTAGCGACCTCAGCCAGCATTTTTATCGAACCGCTCTCGCAAAATACATGCTCGTGATGCTGCCAATGCGCCAAAGCGGTTTGCACTGCCAGGCCGAATGCCTCTTCTGTGGTGGTGGTCTCTTCAAGGGCTAGAAAGTCTGGTAGGTGGCGAATTTTAGCGTTAAAGCCGTGTAACAACTGATAGCCCTGAGCGGCTTTTGACACATCGCTTAGACGCACCGGCATATTGTCGTTTATTAGCACAGCGAGAGAAAACAGACTGTTGATCTCCCCTGACATCAATTCAAGCTCAATCTCATTGATGGGGGAGCTGGCTTTATCCGTACTAGCTTCACCGCAGTCTAAGACAATTTCAACTAGGCTATCGCCTAAAGCAACCACATAGGCATTGCGCGTAAAGTGTGTACTAAATTGTTTAGAAAGACTCGCATTCTTAGATGCGATATCCCAACCTTCGGGCCATACATTTGACTCGAACAACGTGAGATCCGGTCTTGCGTTACCAAGACTTACGTTATATTCCATGCGCTTGTGCAAGCCACCGCTTACTACACCGTTGGTTTTTAACGTTTGTTCGTACTCGCCATTATTACCGCGAACCCGAAAGCCCATTTTGTTGTTTTGAAAATCGAGTTTATCCGTATCGTAATAGTCATTCTCTAAGCGCATTTCGCGATGAGAATTAACCTGGATATTGTGTTTTTCAAAAAGAGGGAGTACGCGTTGGGTAAACGCCTGGTGAGCATTGTCACCCGTTACAAATTTTAATTCTATTTCTGACATGGTTGCGCTAAGCACAGCTTATGATGCTGACACCTTACCTTTGTCGCTCACTTTTCGCAATGTTGCTGCTGTTAAACAAGTCGCTTAAATTAGACAAAAGTGGAACAAACTTGCCTTTATCGCGGTCAACCAATACCATCTTCACGTTTTAAATTCTAAAATTGGACTTCATATGATTCGAAAGTGGTTAGCAGCAGCCCTTATTGCATGCTCTTTTCAAGCATTTTCGCTACAAGATACCGCTGATTTAGAAGCGTCTTCTTCGCACTATATAAGAGATGACTTGTTTATCTTTATGCATACTGGACCTGGTCGTAACTATCGCATTCTGGGTTCAATTGAAGCCGGTACACCTATTACGGTGCTCTCCCGCGACAACGATGCTGAATTCACGCAAATTACCGACGATGAAGGGCGTAAAGGCTGGGTTGAAAGTAAGTTTGTGTCTAATACTATGTCGCAAGCAGAGCAGTTGCCTATTGTTAGTGAGAAACTTGCTGAGAGCCAAAGTGCCCTGCAAGCTGCACAATCAGAAAATGCCAAGCTTCGTCAGCAGCTTAACGATGCTCGCCAAAACGTGTCTAAACTTACCACCACAAACGACGAGCAAGCGTCTCAAATTATTCGTTTAACAGCAAAGGTTGAAAGCGCGAATAAAGACGAGCTTGTTACTTGGTTTACTCGCGGTGGCATAGTTGCAGGCGTGGGGATATTGCTTGGTGTAATGCTCACTTACCTTCCTAAGCGCAAGCGCAGAAACAGCGAATGGATGTAGTGCTAGCTCACCGAAAAATTGTTATTGTGCGAAATAAAAATGGCCAGCTTTAAGCTGGCCATTTTTAATTTTATAAGCTTACCAAGTTTTTGCCCGAGAGCTTATTCATCATCTTCAACAAGGGTCATTAGTGATGTGTTACCACCTGACGCCGTAGTGTCTATGCTGATGGCTTTCTCGGTCATCAAACGTTGAATAAGATGATCGTTATACTCTGCTGTGATTACCGGCAAGATAGCACCTTCACGTGACGAGAGCATTGCAGTAATACGCGCAGTACGCTCTGTACTAGAGTCGACCACCACGCCAGACAGGTCTTCATCCATCAGCAAAGTATCCAAATGCGCTAGACGCGCTACTTGGAACAAGCCTTTTGGTGCCCCCGTCGATTCAAACTTGTTCTGAATCTCCACTGCTTCTTCGTAGAAAATTTCAGAAACCACTGATACTACCGGATTACCCGTTGATAGCGCCGTCACAATCGACAACAGCCAGTATTCGAAGGTAACCTCTTTATCGGCGAAACATACCAAGATACCGCGAGGCTCTAAGTACAGTTTGTTCGACTCACCTGTAGGCCCTGGCAATACTTGCGGCTTGGCAAGTTTGCGTTCAACGCTGGTCAGCTGTTGACGCGCCGTTGCTAGCGTGCGGTTTAAGTCGTCGGCCAACTCATCAACAATATCTACTTTCGCAATTTTTGCTAGAAGCTGACGTACCATTGAAATGCGGTCATTAAGAGGCGTATGACGCCACTGTGCTTCTACCGCTTTTGCCTTATCCATCATCACATGAGCACGCTCGGCAATTTTCTCATCACCTACCAATGCTGCATCGGTACCATCAACATCATCAATGTGCGAAGGCTTAGGCGTTGCGCGTTCCATCATCAAACGAGGTAGATAGTTTGGACCACCCGCTTTGGGGCCTGTGCCGGAAAGGCCACGGCCACCGAAGGGCTGTACGCCAACAATAGCACCAATCATATTGCGGTTGATGTACAAGTTACCCGCACGGCTTTTCGCAGCAAGCTCGTTAGCACGCTCTTCAATACGCGAGTGAATGCCCATCGTCAGGCCGTAACCTGTACCGTTAATTTGCTCTAGCACACTATCGAGCTCTTTCGACTTAAAGCGCACAATATGCACTACAGGGCCAAACACTTCTTTTTCTAGCACATCAATATTTTTGATTTCGTACAAAGTAGGTGCAAAGAAGGTCCCTTTCTCAAAGCCGGCCGGCATTGCATTACGATAAAGTAGCTTGGCTTTGTCTTTCATATACTCTTGGTGATCAGTAAGGCTCTTAAGCGCCTTTTCGTCGATCACAGGGCCGACATCAGTGGCAAGTTGTGTTGGGTCGCCAACTGTAAGCTCTTTCATGGCACCGATTAACATATCGATAAGGTCATCAGCAATTTCTTCTTGTACAAACAAGACGCGAAGTGCTGAACAGCGTTGACCGGCACTTTGGAAACCCGAATGAATGACATCATCAACCACCTGCTCAGGCAATGCGGTTGAATCAACAATCATACAGTTTTGGCCGCCTGTTTCTGCGATGAGCGGTACCTGTTCACCACCACGCTCTGCAAGCACCTGTGAAATTAAGGTACCTGTTTGTGTTGAGCCTGTGAACATGACAGCCCTAATACGCTCGTCAGGCAGTAGAGTTTCACCCACTTCTTTACCTGGCGATACGATAAGCTTAAGTGCGTCTTCTGGTAAACCTACCGAATGCATAATATCTACTGCACGTATGGCAACCATGCTGGTTTGCTCGGCGGGCTTGGCAATAACTGTGTTACCAGTTACCAATGCAGCCGTAACTTGACCTAGGAAAATGGCCAGTGGGAAATTCCAAGGGCTGATACACAGCACAACGCCACGAGGTTTTAAGCGCTGATCATCAGCAAGCTCTTCGGCGCGGGCAGCATAATAGCGACAAAAATCAACGGCTTCACGCACTTCATCAATGCTGTCTTGAGCCACTTTACCGGCTTCACGCATACAAATAGCGATAAGCTCAGCCATATGGCGCTCTAAAGCATCGGCTGTACGATTAAGAATTTCTGCACGCTCGCTGACATCACGTTTAGACCAAGCTTCGAACCCTGCGTCAGCTTCATCTAGCGCCTTACGCATGTCATCAGGCTTAGCATAGTAATGATAACCCACCACGTCATTGTGGTTTGTTGGGCTAAGTACCGCTGTCGCACCTTCTGGTACTTCACCGGTCACTTTGTAGTAATCCTGCCAGCGTTCAAGTTCATGTTTAAGCGCCGTTACCGCATTGGTGTCGGTTAGGTCTAGACCACGCGAGTTGTCGCGCTCTGGCGCATACAGCCCACGTGGAGTTTTGATTAACTTGTTATAACGTACTTTCAGGCGTTGTGTTTTCTCTACCGGATCTTCAAGCAAAGACTCAACCGGTTTTTCATCGTCAACAATAGCGTTTACAAACGACGAGTTCGCGCCGTTTTCAAGAAGACGACGTACAAGGTAGGCCAATAAGTCTTCGTGTTCACCTACAGGTGCATAAACACGGCACTGAATCTTATCCTGTGTTACCACCTGATCGTAAAGGGTATCGCCCATGCCATGCAGACACTGGAACTCAAAACCTTCTTTGTCGTCACCAGCAAGCTCAACAATAACAGACGCGGTGTAAGCGTTGTGGGTAGCAAACTGGGGATAAATAGTGTCGCGATATTCAAGCAGACGGTTAGCACAAGCGTGGTATGACACGTCGGTTGACGATTTACGGGTAAATACAGGGAACTCTTCAAGGCCCGCTTGCTGAGTAAGCTTAATTTCTGTATCCCAATAAGCGCCTTTAACTAAGCGCACCATCAGCGGACGACCTACCTCAAGGGTAAGCTCGCGCAAGTGCTCAATGACGTGAATTGCACGCTTTTGGTAGGCCTGTACTGCTAAGCCGAAGCCCGTCCAGCCATTTAAGTCTTCGTCGCGGAAGACGGCTTCTATAATATCTAACGAAAGCTCAAGACGGTCAGCTTCTTCAGCATCAACCGTTAAGCCGATATCGTATTCTTTTGCCATCATACATAAGGCTTTCAAGCGCGGCGGAATGTCAACCATGGCGCGTTCGCGGTGAGAAAACTCAAAGCGCGGATGAATAGCCGAAAGTTTTACGGAAATACCTGGCGAGCGTTTTGGTCCTCGACCATTGGCAGCTTTACCGATAACTTTAATAGCCTTTTCATAAGACTCATAGTAGCGATCAGCGTCATCCATAGTTCGCGCTGCTTCACCTAGCATATCGTAGGAGTATACGTAGCCTTTAGTTTCCTTTTCTTTAGCGCGTTCTACCGCATCTTCAATGGTTTCGCCCATAACAAATTGGCGACCCATAACGCGCATAGCAATATTCATTGCGCGGCGGATAACTGGCTCACCAAGGCGACCAAGGGTTTGCTTTAACAAACCAAACTGTTCTTTTTTGCGCTTGTCGGCATAGTTCACCATGTTACCTGTGAACAATAAGCCCCATGCAGACGCATTAACAAATAAAGATTCTGAATTACCTAAGTGTGGCGTCCACTGTCCTTGAGACAGCTTGTCACGAATAAGCTCATCTTGCGTAGCTTTATCAGGCACTCGCAGCAAGGCTTCAGCCAAGCACATCAATACCACACCTTCAGCCGTAGATAGGGAGTATTCATTTAAAAGTGCGTCAACGCCACCGTGTCCCTCTTGTTCCCGGCGAATTTGTAGCACCATCTTACGTGCACGCTCCCATGCACGACTTCGCGCACGCGGATTAACCTCGGCAATGGGAAGAATCTGATCAACAGCCACAGACTCGCTAATGCGATAGTAGTCTCTTATGCGCTGACGTAGGGGTGAAGTTGTATGAAGTGTATCGTTAATGAGCATTGCAACCCTTTCATAGAAATAGCTGTAACAAAAGCGTTCCCGCCGTGTATTGACTGCCCACGGTTACATGGAAGCGGCTAAATAACAAGCAAAGTCGTAACCCTGCGTTGACCTGTCGTTCTTCTTTTAACTATATACTTTTGGATGAAGATCACGACGGAGCCAAATTTGCGCGGATAGTAGCACACAAAAATGCTCAGCCAAGCCCCTACCAGCAAAGTTTTTTTAATTCTCTGTCAAGCTACGTATTCAGTGCGTTGGATAACATTTTTTGACCCTTCGGTATCACATCAATTTTGAATAAAACACCCGTTAACTGCCCACTAGTGAAGTCCATGTTAGACACTTCAGAAAGTGGTTTATTCTTAATTGCAATAAACTGCGATTAATGAAAAACCGTCTACACTATAAAAAAACAAAAATACAAAAAAATAGGTATTTGCCAATGTGGTTACGAAAATTCAGTTTAATTCAACGCCTGGGCATTATTGTTGCTCTTATTACGCTGCTGTTTATATTACTAACCGCCGTTGTATTAAACAGGCACTACGAAGCATTAAAGCAAAAGTCATATGATGAAAATCAGCACCTTGTCGAAGTTGTTCATACTATGCTCAGTAGTTTCGAAGCACGCACTGATGTAGACGAAGCTACTGCTAAACAACAGGCGCTAGCAGCGGTAAAAGCGCTGCGATATGACGGCAGCAATTACTTTTGGATCCAAGACCAAACTCCCTCTATGGTTATGCATCCTATTAAGCCGGCGCTCGATGGCAAAGACTTAAGAACGTTCAAAGATGGAAATGGCAAAGCCTTTTTTATAGAAATGGCACAAAAAGTCAAAACACAAGGTGACGGCTTTGTTGACTATGTCTGGCCCCTTCCCGGCGAAGAGACGCCTACCGATAAAATTTCTTATGTGAAAGAGTTCAAGCCGTGGGGCTGGACAGTGGGTTCGGGCATATACCTTACCAATCTCGAAAAAGAGTTTTCCCACCTTCGCAACCTGATTGTGGTGTTTTGTTTGGTTAGCGTTGTTCTGGTTGTGGTACTGGTATATGTGATTGGCGGTAGCATTGTAAAACCGGTTCAAGAAGTAACTGAACGGATGAAAGATATTTCTCAGGGAGAGGGCGACCTAACCCGGTCGCTTCCCGAAACCGGGCAGGACGAAATTACTCGCCTAGCCCGTTACTTCAATGAATATACTGATAAAATGCGCCAGTCTTTGCTTGGTATTCGCGCAAACATCAGTTCACTTACACAGCAAGCTGAACTCGTTGAGTCATCCAGTCAAAACAGTAACGCACAAGCGCAAACGCAGAACGAAAATATGCTGCAGGTTGCCGCCGCAATGGAAGAAATGACAACGCAGATTAACGATGTCAGCAGTAATGCGGATTCTGCAGAAAAGAGTACAAGCAGTGCACGGGGTAATGTTCAAAACGGTGCAGCAGTGGTAGATAGTACGGTACAAGATATCCGCTCGCTGACTTCTGATATAGAGAGCGTAAGCACCGTGGTGACTGAACTTGCTGCGCAAACTGACAGTATCGGTGCTGTGCTTGACGTAATTCGCGGCATTGCGGAGCAAACAAACTTACTCGCCCTTAATGCAGCCATTGAAGCCGCCCGCGCGGGTGAACAAGGAAGAGGCTTTGCTGTCGTAGCAGATGAAGTTCGCACCTTAGCAAGTCGAACCGGGCAAAGTACCGATGAAATTCAAGCTATGATTGAAAAGCTGCAGAATAACGCGAAAAGTGCAGTAGACGCAGTGAAAATTAGTCAGTCTGCGTCAGCCAAAACTGTAGATAATGCCATACAAGCAAACCAAAACCTTCAGGAAGCTGACCGCCTGATGACGGACATTGCGGATATGAGCAGTGAAATTGCCCGAGCGACTGAACAGCAGGCAGAAGCCGCCACTGAAGCAAATATGCGAATAAATGCGTTGTCGGGTGCTGCTGATAGTAGCTTGAAAACAGCAGATGAACTGGCAGCTGCAAGCCAAGCACTAAAAAGCAGTTGTCTGGCAATTATGGATATAGCAAACCGTTTTAAGCTGTAAACCTCTTTTCGACTGCGGCCTAGAGAGCCCGCGAAGCAATTCGCGCGTGTTCAGGCCGCTCACACCTTTTCTTTATGTCCTTCCTTGCTTTAACTCGAACTTCAAATGCGATTATTTTCGATACTAAGAACGAAACTTTGTAGCATTTAGACGCTCTTAAACCATCAGTGACAAGCTCTGCCTGTGGAACAAAAGGCCTGAGTGCATTACACTCAGAATCACATTAAGTGGCCGAGTGACGATTTCTTCTAGGTAATCGGCTATGCTATCGCAATGTGGCAATGGCTTAAGCGCTTGTAACGTTAGACGCGTATCAAATCAAGGAGTTGAATATGAGTAGTGGTTCTAAGGGGAAGCCTATTTTACTATGGGTTGCCGGTTTTTTCGTGTTGCTATTCTTGGTGTACTTTTTGTTCGCCAACACCATTATAAAATCTATTCTTGAATCAAAATTAGGGGAATCATACGGCGCCGAAGTCAATATTGACGAATTCGACCACTCTCTTTTCCCCACTACTGTTACCCTAAAAGGCATCGCGCTAACCAACCCAACCAAGCCATCTCACAACCAAGTTTTTGTAGGTGAAGCTAATGCGGACGTCGAGTTAAAGCCACTGCTTGATGATCAGGTTATTGTTAATAACCTAAACCTTTTAGAAGTACAGTTTGATACCAAGCGTGAGTCAGAAGGTGAAGTGTATCGCGTTCCAGAGCGCTCACTGTCGTTCGATGAAATCAAAACGAAAGCGAAAGAGGCCGTGCCTACGGTTGATGAACTACTTGCACGCAACCCGCTAAAAACGACCGCAGCCATCGAAAATGCCAAGTCTGCCTACGAAACCTATGGCAAAGGCCTTAAAGATGATTATGAATCTTTGCCTGACAAAGCGCGTATTGACTACTACAAAACACAGGTCGCTCAGCTTAAAGAAACTAACTACAAAGACCCTCAAGCATTAGTCCAAGCCAAGTCAGCATTCGACAAACTCAAAGAAGAAATGCAGGCAGACCGCGCGCTTATTAGCAACTTCACTGAAAAGGCTAGCGATGCAAAACAGGCTTTAAGTGCAAGTGTTGAAGCGCTCAAAAAAGCACCTCAGGAAGACTATGCTTTACTTAAAGGTGTTATTGCTGGCGATCAAGCAGCCCTTTCTCAGGTAACCTATTTTGTATTTGGCGACAAAGCAGCGGAATACACCGAATACCTGATGGCGGCAATGCAAATAGTTATGCCGCTTATTCAGGGTGAAGAAAAAAGCGAAGCGCCTGCAGAAGTGCCTTCAATATTAGTAAAAGAAGCTAACGTCTCTGTGCTATGGCAAAACGAATCTATCACCAGCAAGTGGAACAATATCACGAACGTTCACGAAGTATTTGGTAACCCAACTACCTTTACTATTGAAGCGGCTGGCGATTTATTAAAGTCGTTTACCTCTAGCGGTGAGTTTTGGATTGATGGTGAAGGTGTTGATGCTAGTCAGGTATGGGAGCTAGCCGGTGTGAACATGTCTGACATTTCTTTTAGCGGCAATGAAACACTTAATGCGGTGCTTAAATCAGCGCTAATGAAAACCAACGGATCGATGAAAGTCACGGATAACATGCTGACCGGTACCGGCGAAGTCGACCTACAGCAGCTTGTCATGGAAGCAACGGGTACTAGCGATATTACTAGCGCTATCGCTCAAGCACTGCAGACCTTAAGTAGCCTAAACATGACCATGTTGCTTGACGGTACTCTTTCAGACCCAAGCTTTGACGTTAAATCTGACCTTGACAATAAACTTGCAAAAGCAGCACTTTCACAGCTTACTGCTAGTCAGAAAGATAAACTAGACGAGTTAAATACTAAGCTCAACAGCATGGTAAGTAGTCAGCAGTCAGTATTGTCTGGTGAGCTGGTAGATGTAACAAGTATGCTTAACGCTGCCCAAGGCGACAGTGCAGCCCTTCAGGAACTACTTCAAGCTCAGCTTAACAACGTTGTTGAAGAGCAAAAAAGTAAACTGCTTGATAAATTGAAAGGGAAATTTGGTCAGGGTGAATAATGCACCTTTGACTCGGCGCTGCTTCGCGGCATAATACAACACAGCGGAGGCACAGCGCCTCTGCTTTTTTCCGCTTAACCATATTGTCAGGTGAATCTGTGTTACAAGGTAAATGGCTTCCCATTGTATTAATAGTACTTCTCGGTCTATTACAATACAGACTATGGTTTGGAAAAAATAGCATTCCCGATTACTTCAACCGAAAACAAGAAGTTCATACGCAAGCCCTTCAAAACGCGAATCTTGCTCAACGCAATGCGTTACTTAAAGCTGATATCAGCGATTTAAAAATTGGTTTAGAAGCCATTGAAGAAAGAGCGCGAAATGAACTCGGTTTGATTAAAAAGGGAGAAACCTTTTACCGTATTTTGCCCGCAGATGCTAAGTGAATAAAATGACATCGCCCCGCGTTGTTGCGGTTATCCCCGCAGCCGGAGTCGGCAGCCGAATGAGAGCCGACCGTCCCAAACAGTACCTTGCTTTAAACGGTAAAACCATCCTTGAACACACCATAGACGTGTTGTTAACCCACCCATTAGTTGACGAGGTTGTGGTAGCGATCAGCCCAGGCGACGCTTACTTCGATACCTATGGACTGCGGGAAAAACCGATTCATGTGGTAGACGGTGGCAAAGAACGGGCAGACAGCGTACTCAACGGCATCATGTCTTTGGGCGAGAATGACTGGGCTCTAGTACATGATGCAGCCCGCCCCTGTGTTGAAGAGAGCGATATTTCTGCGCTTATTGCCTTGATAGACAATAGGTCGGTTGCCGGCGGTATTCTGGCAACCCCCGTGAGAGACACTATGAAGCGAGTTGCGCATGATACGAATACCGACAGCAATATCATTTCTCACACCGAGAACAGAGACGGCCTGTGGCACGCGCTAACGCCACAGTTCTTTCCCGCAACACTTTTAAAGCAGGCTCTTCAGGAAGGTTTAGCAAAAGGCGCAGCGATTACTGACGAGGCGTCGGCTATGGAGCTTGCTGGCTACAAAGTAGCTATGGTTAATGGAAGCCCAGCAAATATAAAAATAACCCACCCAGCCGACCTTCCTTTGGCAGAATTCTATCTTAAGCAAAAATTTAGCGCGCAAGGCAACAACCTGCAAAGCCATAGCGCACAAGATCAAAAGGCAAACTTATAATGCGAATAGGACACGGTTTCGATGTACACAAATTTGGCGGCGACGGCCCCATCACCATAGGTGGCGTGCGCATCGACTACGAACAAGGCCTTGTGGCACATTCTGACGGCGACGTATTGCTTCATGCACTTTGCGATGCAATGCTAGGGGCGGCTGCACTTGGTGATATCGGCAAGCATTTCCCTGATACAGACGATGCCTATGCCGGAGCGGACAGTCGCGTATTGTTGCGTCACGTTGTGAATGTAGTTAAAGAAAAAGGCTACAAGCTAAGTAATGCTGATATGACAATAGTAGCGCAGGCGCCAAAAATGGCCCCACATATCGGTGCTATGCGCGAGACCATCGCGCAAGACTGCAACGTTTCGCTTGACGATATTAACGTAAAAGCAACGACGACTGAAAAACTCGGTTACACCGGCCGCAAAGAAGGCATTGCCTCTCACGCTGTCGTGCTATTGGAAAAACTATGAAGCCCTTAAACACTGATCACTGGCAGTACTATTTTGCAAAGCCCGTATCTACTGGCATATTTAAATTCCAAGCCGACGACTTTCAAGTTGTTGAAGATTTGGGCTATATCCCCTGCGGCGAAGGCGAGCACCAGTTTGTGTTTATTGAAAAAACGAACACAAATACCGCATTTGTTGCGGAACAACTGGCGCGCTTCGTTAACTTGCCACTGCGCCAGATCACTTATGCAGGACGTAAAGACAAATACGCAGTAACACAACAGTGGTTCGGCATACACGCACCCGGCAAACCAGATTTTGATTTTAGCAACTTCGAACTAGAAGGCGTTAAAGTACTCAAGCAAATGCGTCACAACAAAAAGCTGCGTACAGGTCAACTTAAAGGCAACCACTTTACTATCACTTTGCGTCAGGTATTACACCCAGAGGCTATTGAAGAGCGCCTTCAAGAAATTCAACAACACGGTGTGCCAAATTATTACGGCGAGCAACGTTTTGGCGTTATGCGCTTAAATGATATGGGTGAAGTGCAGCGTGGCGGGAATCTAGTAATGGCCGAACGCATGGTCAATGGTGAAACCATTAGGCACCGCAACAAGCGCTCCATGGCGCTTTCTGCTCTGCGCAGCTGGCTGTTCAATGAGATGCTTTCAGCACGCCTCGAAAAAGGCACATTTGATAAAGTAAACCAAGGCGATGCACTGGTGCTTTCGGGGTCTAATAGCTTTTTCATTAATGAAGGTGATGAAGGCTCAGAACAGCAACAAGATGCACAGCGTCGCTTCGCTGCAAAAGACGTGTGTCCTTCAGCGCCGCTTTGGGGTAAAGGCTCACTAGTTACACAAGCTGACGCCCTCGCATTAGAGCAGTCGGTTGCAGAGCAAAATAGCGAAATTATCGATTTTTTAAGTCAATGCGGGTTCGAGCAAGAGCGCCGAGCGATAAAAATTTGGCCTTCACAGCTTGAATGGCAGAGTAAGGGTGATACATTTACTATCTCGTTTGCGCTTCCAAGCGGCTGCTTTGCAACCTCGGTCCTTAGAGAATGCGTGGAGACTTTATCCCCCATTAATAGGGTTTAGGAAGTATTGGTAAAAGTGTGGCGCGCAACAGATTTAACCACGCGTAGCTGTGAATAAGAATAAAGGAAAGTACGCAACATCATGAGAGCTTCTAGAAAAGGAGACGCGTTAGCACAACTGCTTTATAACGAGGGAATACGTTCACAAGCAGTATTAAACGCCATTGCTGGTACGCCGCGGGAGAGCTTCTTGCCCGACGCGCTTAAACATAAGGCTTATCAAAATACGGCATTGCCTATAGGCCAGGGCCAGACAATTTCGCAGCCTTATATCGTTGCGAAAATGACCGAGCTATTGCTTGATAGCCCCAACAAACCTGAAAAAGTGCTGGAGATAGGCACAGGTTCAGGTTATCAAACGGCTATTCTTGCACAGCTATTTGCGAAAGTTTTTAGTGTAGAGCGTATTAAATCTTTGCAGTTTCAAGCGAAGCGCCGAATGAATCAACTCGACCTTCACAATATTGCAATGAAACACGGCGATGGTTGGAAAGGCTGGGCATCAAAAGGCCCATATGACGCTATTATTGTTACCGCTGCTGCAGCGAGCCTTCCTCAGGATTTGTGCGAACAGCTAAAAGAAGGTGGGCGACTTATAATTCCCGTGGGTAACGAACAACAATCGTTGCTGTGTATTGATAGGATTGAAGGGGAACTAAAAACGTCGACCATTGAATCGGTACGATTTGTTCCTCTTGTAGCAGGAGAGCTAATGTGAAGCTTTTTGAGCCGTGTTATGACATGGCGTTACGCTGGGCGAGGCATCGCCACGCAACCAAATATTTAGGTGGGTTAAGCTTTTCAGAGTCAGTTTTCTTCCCCATTCCCCCTGACGTGATGCTTGCACCGATGGCCTTGTCACAGCCTGATAAGGCATGGCAATTTGCCTTTATCACTACTATTGCATCTATCTTGGGTGGTATTGCGGGATATTGGCTTGGTTATTTTGCCTTTGATGCATGGTTGGCGCCGGTTATTGAGAGTTGGGGATACACTCACAAAATAGATACGGCAATGCAATGGTTTAAAGACTACGGCATATGGGTGGTCTTCCTCGCTGGCTTTTCTCCCATTCCTTATAAAATATTTACTGTAAGCGCTGGCTTCTTGCAAATGGCTTTCTTGCCCTTTGTGCTTGCATCAGCCATTGGGCGAGGCGCCCGATTCTTTCTAGTTGCAGCACTTATGCGCTGTGGGGGAGCTGCAATGGAACAAAAGTTAAGGCAGTATGTAGAAGTGCTTGGATGGGCCGTCGTCATTCTAGCAGTAATTGCTTATTTACTATTGCGATGACATGCGTAGCCCCCATGTTCATATAGGAATTTTGTTATATGTTTGTGTACTCGTTGGAGGCTGTGCAGGAAGAACTGCACCTGCCCCTGTTGTGCTTTTAAATAGTCAAGTTTCAGATGGAAGCGAAGAGTACACAAAAAAAACCTATAAAGTGCAACCAGGCGACACACTATACGCAGTAGCTTGGTACACCGGAAACGACTATCGCGATATAGCAAAATACAACGATTTATCAGCTCCTTACACCATTTTCCCTGGTCAAAATTTAAAGCTTGCACCACCATCAAATGTAGCTGCCCCCCCCGTAAAGCCGAAGGTTAAGACCACTCGGTCAACAACTCCGACCACCCCTAAGGTAGACAAAAGTTTGGTTGACCGCCCATCATCACAGGCGTATCGTGAAAGTGAAAAAATTGTTAAGCCACAAAATGTTACGACTGTCAAGAAGCCGTCAGAAAGCGTCAAAAAACAAGCGCCAACGAGCTTCCCAAACAAAGTACAGAAGTGGGTCTGGCCTGCAGAAGGTAAGTTAGTTGGTACCTTTAGTAAGTCGGAGTCAGGCAACAAAGGAATCGACATCGCTGGTGCCAAAGGCAGTAAAGTCGTCGCAGCGGCAGATGGAAAAGTTGTTTACTCAGGGAGTGCCTTAAGAGGTTACGGTAAGTTAGTTATTATAAAACACACCGATACTTTCTTAAGTGCTTACGCCTACAACGATACCATTTTAGTTAAAGAGCGAGAATGGGTGTCAGCCGGGCAGCAGATTGCAACCATGGGTGATAGCGGAACAAATTCGGTAAAACTTCACTTTGAAGTTAGGTATAGAGGGAAATCTTTAGACCCTATGAAATACCTGCCAACATTAAAATAATAAAAATAAATAAGAATAATAAAATACAAAGGAGAAACGTCATAAGGTAAACCTTGTAGCAGGAGATTCATGATGGGTAAGTCAAATAAAGCCTTGGAATCAAAACCTCAAGATGACTTAGATGTCATCGATATGCCAGCTGATATGAAAGCTGACGAAACCTTAACCAACGACGCTGACCTAGAAAATGATAACGCCATTTTCAGTCAGGATGACCAGCCTAAAAACCTAGATGCCACACAGCTTTATCTAGGTGAGATTGGTTTTTCACCACTGCTAACCGCAGAAGAAGAAGTTTATTTTGCGCGCCGCTCCCTGAAAGGCTGCGAAGCCTCTCGCAAACGTATGATTGTTAGCAACCTTCGCCTTGTTGTTAAGATTGCTCGCCGTTATAACAACCGTGGATTAGCACTTCTCGATTTAATTGAAGAAGGTAACTTAGGCCTGATCCGTGCCGTAGAAAAGTTTGATCCTGAACGCGGATTTCGCTTTTCAACTTATGCAACCTGGTGGATTCGCCAAACTATCGAACGCGCGATTATGAATCAAACGCGTACTATTCGTTTGCCAATTCACGTAGTCAAAGAACTAAACGTTTATTTACGTGCTTCTCGTGAACTTTCACAAAAGCTTGATCATGAGCCAACTGCTGAAGAAATTGCAGCAGCGCTTGATAAGCCTGTTGAAGACGTCACTAAGATGCTACGCCTAAACGAACGCATTACCTCTGTTGATACACCTATCGGTGGAGAGAATGATAAAGCACTCCTCGACATTATTGCTGATGAGAAAGAGTTTAGCCCTGAAGAGAGCTTACAAGACTCTGACATCAAAAGTAATATTGTTACTTGGCTTGAAGAACTAAACCCTAAGCAGCGCGAAGTACTTGCTCGCCGATTTGGCCTTATGGGATATGAACCTTCAACTCTTGAGGATGTGGGTGCAGAAATTGGCTTAACACGTGAGCGTGTGCGTCAAATTCAAGTGGAAGCACTTCGCCGTCTTCGCGATATGCTGGGTCATCAAGGCCTTTCATTAGAGAACTTGTTCGACCAAATGAAGTAGCTACTACTCACATCGTAGAGTAATACTTGAATGCCAGTGTTGTGGCGCTCTTAAACAAGCGCTTCAACACTGGCATTTTTATATTAAATTCAAAATTACCCAGCAGCCCTTTAATTGTCCTACCTAGTTCAGTTTCTCACAAGCGTGACAAAGGTGTAAGGGTGCGCGTTTTTTTCATCGGCATCATGCGCTTCCCTCGATACTTCGGTCCAGCTTGCCACAGCTTCATAATCTGGGAAGCGGGTATCTCCCTCTACTGAAAGATCAATATGTGTAAGATACAAGGTATCCGCTTTATCTAAAAATGACTGGTAGATAGTACCGCCACCAATAATCATTACCTCGTCACTTTCTCCACTGTCATTACTTAGCGCTTTCGCGACCTCAAATGCCGATTCTGGAGAGTCAACCACGGTAGCGTCAGATAAGCTGTAGTTTTCATTACTCGTGATCACAATATTCGGCCTACCCGGAAGCGCCCTACCAATTGATTCGTAGGTTTTACGCCCCATTATGACAGCCTTGCCCAAAGTGGTAGCTTTAAAATGCTTCAAGTCAGCGGGTAAATGCCAAGGCATATCATTGTCTGCGCCAATAATTCTGTCTTTTGCCATAGCAGCAATCATCGCTATTTTCATTTTTACACCTTCAGGCTAAGTTCCAATTCTTCAAGGCTGAGTATATCAACATCAGATAGGAAATGCTCCATCCCTTAAATATAATAATAACAATTATCATTTGCATGTATCATGAAAGTATTTTAGTTTAGAGTCAGGAGGTGGCTACCATGCTTATAACTTATTTATGCCCTAAACATGCAGACTGGGTTTATAACAATCCAGAGCAAGCGCTACACGTAATGGCACGGGACGAATTGCAGGGCACTATGCTTATGCAAAGTGGCCAGTTAAGTGAAGCGATTCCCTATCTTGGTTGTGCATTTGATATCGCCGTCATACTGCTTGAAGTTGATGGTGGTGAAAACAGCGCTATGACAACTAAAATTATGAGCTTGACCAGTTTACTTGAAGATATTTATTTTCATTTGAGACTTACCCACCACAGAAATGCCATAGTAGACAGAGCCCACACGGTCATAGAAGCGTCTAACAGTATCGCGAACAACGAAATACCGCTGCGCTTTGCGGTGTAGAAATGATGTGCACTATACAAAAAAGCTCGCACTTTGCTTTGGCAAATGTACGAGCTAAATGTTTTGTGAGCTGATAGTTAGTGACTGTTTAAATCACAAACTTACAGAAACTACCTTCGTCCAGTGATTTTCAGCGATTTTTTCTCAACGACTGTTTCTCAGCGATTGTTTCTCAACGACGATACTCAACTTCCACGTCGTAGTCGTCTTCGTCCCAGTCATCATCGTCGAGGTCGTCACCTAAGCCATCGTCGAATTCATCATGGGCTTCAAGTGTATTTTTGTGGTAAGTGTCCCACTTGAATTCCACTTCTTTCTTCTCTTCTTCCTCTTCTATTTCTGCAGGAAGAGTTTCAATGAAGTCCATAACATCGTTACAGAGTGGATCGAGGTTCATCTTTTGGAACGCGGAGATTTGATAAACCGGGCCTTCCCACTCTAGCGCATCAATAACGTGCTGGCAGCGCTCTTCGGCTTCTTCTTCAAGCAACAAATCAACTTTGTTAAATACCAACCAGCGTGGCTTTTCTGCTAACTTAGGGCTGTATTTTTCAAGTTCTTCTATAATTGCTTTAGCATTTTCGGCCGGATCAGTTTCATCTACAGGGAAAATATCTACCACATGAAGCAAGATACGACAGCGTTCTAAGTGTTTTAAGAAGCGAATACCCAGGCCCGCCCCATCGGCAGCACCTTCAATCAAACCAGGAATATCAGCAACAACGAAGCTACGCTGTGAATCTTGGCGAACAACACCTAGGTTAGGTACAAGCGTAGTAAACGGGTAGTCAGCCACTTTAGGCTTAGCCGCCGATACAGAACGAATAAAGGTTGATTTACCCGCGTTAGGCATACCAAGTAGGCCCACATCTGCTAGAAGCATAAGCTCTAGCTTAAGATTACGAATTTCACCTGGCGTACCATTGGTTTTTTGACGTGGTGCGCGGTTAGTACTGCTTTTAAAGCGAGCATTACCTAAACCGTGAAAACCGCCTTGTGCCACTTTAAGCTTTTGACCATGACGAGTTAAGTCACCCAATACTTCACCAGTATCGCTATCAGTGGCACGTGTACCCACGGGCACCATTACGGTGAGGTCTTTGCCTTTCTTACCGATACAGTTGCCGCCTTGCCCATTTTGGCCACGCTCAGCGCGGTGAAAGCGCTCGAAGCGATAATCGATCAATGTATTTAGGTTTTCATCGGCTTGTAAGAATACGCTGCCGCCGTCACCACCGTCGCCACCGTCTGGGCCACCTTTAGGTACGTATTTTTCCCTTCTAAAGCCAATGGTACCGTTGCCGCCGTCACCGGCTTCAACGCGAATTTCAGCTTCATCTACAAATTTCATTTATCACTCCGGGCTGTAATGCCGTGGGTTGTTAACTTTTTAATGCGAATACTAAGTTTACACCAAATTACCCATTGGCGCTTTTGTGTCTGCTCAGCATCCTAAAAAAACGAGAAGTAAAACCTTGCCTAGCGTTAATTCGTTCTAGAATTTACACGCTATAAATAAGAACAGAAAAAGAAAGAAAGGTTTCACAAAACAAAAAACCCCGCTTGCGCGGGGTTTTTCTAAGCCTGTTCGGCGAGAAGCTTTCGCGCTTACTCAGCTACGATGCTTACAAATTTACGGTTCTTCGGTCCTTTAACGTCGAACTGAACTTTACCGTCTTTTAGTGCAAACAACGTGTGGTCTTTACCGATACCCATGTTGTCACCAGCGTGGAAGCGAGTACCACGTTGACGAACAATGATGTTACCAGCAAGAACAGATTCACCACCAAAGCGCTTAACACCTAGGCGTTTACTTTCTGAATCACGACCGTTTTTGGTACTACCACCAGCTTTTTTGTGTGCCATGTGTTCGTGCTCCTATTATGCGTTGATACCAGTGATTTTCACTTCTGTGAACCACTGACGGTGACCCGCTTGCTTACGAGAGTGCTTACGACGACGGAACTTAACGATTTTTACTTTATCGCCACGACCGTGTGTAACAACCTCAGCAGTCACCTTACCACCAGCAACGATTGGTGTGCCGATTTTTACGTCGTCACCGTTGCTTACCATTAAAACTTTGTCAAATTCAACCGTTTCGCCTGGGGCTACTTCGATTTTTTCAAGACGAACGGTTTGGCCTTCGGCCACACGGTGTTGTTTACCGCCACTTTGGAAAACCGCGTACATAGTTAACTCCGCTCTGCGTCCACTGACGCTTCAATTCAAAAAACAGGGCGCGAATTGTACGTGAAACATCCGTAAATCACAAGCCCGATTCGCAGAAAAAATGATTATTTTTCCAACATGGGGCGAATTATGCCTCAATTGCTTATTTGATGCAGCTTCAAATGCTATGAAACTATTAAAATTTCAAAAATAATTTCGAGAAATCAGCAGAAAAGTAGGATCGCTAACTATGAAAACCTGGTCTATTTCTCAAAAATATTGGCGAGAAGTGCGGGCAAAGTTAAGGCGATCTCATAAAGGCCATTTGCGATCGCCCAAATGAGATCCCGAATAGTACGGAACGATCGGTAAAAGGATAAAAGGTCGTTTCTCACTAGATAAATCGTGCCCTTACTTGCTATCTAGCCGTAGTACTACTTTTTGCAGTTTTATTTTCCGATTGTCTATTGGATCGCAAGTTTAGATCGTTTCCTCACCCTCTTGGTTTGATACGGGATCCTTGAATTTACGTAACTGATCATCCGGTTTAATTGCTCGGCTAAATAGCTCGCTTTAGTCGCCAGGGAGCGTATTACTATCCAACATAAAATATCGAAAAATTGCCCTTTGAAAGGAAAAACAATTAAGAGTGCCTATAATTATAAGAAATTGTATACGGAAGTATTAATGGGCAAAGCTCAGTTAAGCGAGTGACGCAAATTAATCACTATTGAGAAAACAATATTTCAAAGAGTTGAGAAACTCTGATGAAAGATGCTTTTCCTCAATTTCTAAAATGAGTTTAAGCGTAATTAAGAAATTACACGTAAATACGTTAAGCCGTCATTTTTTAAGACAATTTGGTGGATAGTACAGATGATTAAGGTACAATCGCCAGCAACCATTGCCCAAGACGTAAGAGTAAGTATTTATTGCCATGCCTATGGATATAGATCAAATCCGCGCCCTGTCTAATGATGATATGCAGGCGGTAAACCAGCTGATTCAACAACAAGTCGATTCTGATGTTGCCCTTATTAATCAGCTTGGCTTTTATATTGTAAACAGTGGCGGCAAACGCTTACGCCCCCTACTTACCGTGTTAAGTGCGCGAGCAATGGGCATAAGTAATAACGACCATCACACCCTGGCAGCCATTGTAGAATTTATTCATACCGCTACCCTGCTACACGACGATGTGGTTGACGAGTCGACCATGCGCAGAGGGCGTGAGACTGCAAATGCTATCTTTGGTAATCAGGCGTCGGTTCTAGTAGGCGACTTTCTTTATACTCGCTCTTTCCAAATGATGGTAAGCCTAAAGCGCATGCGCGTTATGGAAATACTGTCGGAAGCCACAAATCAAATTGCAGAAGGCGAAGTGTTGCAGTTGATGAATTGTAACGATGCCAGCACTACAGAAGACCGCTACTTTGACGTTATCTACGGCAAAACAGCGCGTTTGTTTGAAGCTGCTACACAGTTAGCGGCTGTGCTGACCGACCAAAATGACCACATTGAACACGCCATGCAAGAATACGGCAAGCACTTAGGTACTGCCTTTCAGCTAGCTGATGATATTCTTGACTACATGGCTGACAGCGAAGAAATGGGTAAAAATGCCGGTGACGACTTAGCTGAGGGTAAACCTACCCTGCCATTATTATACGCTATGTGGCACGCTAAGAATGACGACGACAAAGCACTCATTCAAGAAGCCATTGAGCAAAGCAATGGCCTACCACATTTAACCCGTATCCAAGGGATTATGGAAGAAACCGGCGCTTTGGACTACACACGTGAATGTGCACGAAAAGAAGTGCAAATGGCCATTGATAGCCTAAACGCTATAGAAGACTCTGAATACAAAGAAGCGCTTATTGCTTTGGCACATATTTCAATTGAGCGTACGAGCTAATTACCGACTGATGGTATGAAAAGGCGTGTTGTTATCAACACGCCTTTTTTTGTGGGAAAAACTGGATAGCACTTAAAACGTAGGCTTCAAACCTGTCGATACATAAAATGTCTTTGACGCTCCGACAAGCCATTTCAATAAAGAACTTTCTCTGCGCTGATTCATCATGAAAACAAACGTTTAGGCTAAGCGCATTTTTATAAGCTACCCTTCAAGCATAATGCCTATCAGGCCTACTAAGAAACCAAGAATACCACCAAGGGGTGGCAACCAATGGTTTTCCATGCGAATTTGCGGAGCAATATCTTGGAACACTGAATAAAGGATACCACCTGCAGCAAACAGCATGATCCCACTCATAACCACTGGGAATTGGGCTAAATAATAAAAGCCGAGCAAACTGAACAAGGGGCCAAGTAGCGCCATCAAAACAAAGATAACAATGAGTTTATTGCTACGCTGTTTGTTTTTGGGCAACATCTCTCTGTAGGCATTAAACCCTTCAGGTAGATTTTGAACCGCAATCAATAGGCCTAACAACATAGTGCCACCGCCTAGTGCTGCCGTCGTACCAAGGGCGATAGACTCAGGCACAAAATCACTTAGCATTGCGGCTAACTGGCTGCCTGCGGTTTTCTTTTTCGCTAGATAAATATCAAGGGCCATAAACGCTAAGGCACCGCCAACAAAGCACATTATGGCCGCCAATACCGATACGTCTTTTATGCCCTCTGGCACAAGCACAAGACCCACCGCCGAAATAAGCGCCCCAGCTCCTAACGCCAAAATCCCGTGACGTAACTCTTTTTCCAGCCACTTAGGTTGAATACCCTGGTAAGTCGCTAAAATAGCGCCAGCAGGCATCGCTAAGCCTGCCACTGTTGCCATTATCAATAAACCTACTATATCGCCTTGTGCCATAAAGACTCCTTTCTAGCCATTAATTGTGTACGCCTTCTAATTGATTACTGTACTCAGCACTATTGGTTTACCAATAATACCGGCCGCATAGATCATTACCCACTCAGCGAGATTTAAAATGTTCGTAATCGCGCCGTGTTACCGCAGGTATAGTGGTTCTACATCAAGGTGACACAACAAAAAAAACGTACATTTTAAACCCGTGTAACGAAAAAGAGCAGCCAAAGGCTGCTCTTTGCATTCATGACGGTGGGTTGTGTTAGCTATTAGCTATACACAAGAAAGCCGATTAATTTAAGTCCAAACCTCGGGTCATGTTCTCGTTCTTATCGCGATGCACGATAATGTTATCTTCAATACGAATACCGCCAAACGGCTTGTATGCATCAATAGTGTCCCAGTTGATGTATTTAGACGCAGGCGTCGCTTTTAGGTCACGAAGCAAGCTTTCGATGAAGTACAGGCCCGGCTCAATAGTAAACACCTGTCGGGCTTCAACCATACGCGTGCAGCGTAAGAACGGGTGGTCATCAGGAGCAGGTTTAGGCGTGCCTCTGTCATCATTGACTAGACCGCCTACATCGTGCACTTGTAACCCTAAGAAGTGACCAATGCCATGTGGGAAGAACGTGCGTGTAATACCCATTTCCACAATCTCAGGTGGCGTTAAATTCACCATGCCGGTGTCGTGAAGAATTTGCGCAATACCATCGTGGGCTAACAAGTGAATGTCTGTGTAGGCTACACCTGGCTTTAACGAATCAACTAAAGTCAGCGTTACCTTATCTACCGCCTGAATGAGGTCGCGAAACATTGCTGAATTCTGAACACCGTCTTGAGCATAAGTACGCGTAATATCTGCCGCATAGCCATGATAATTCGCACCCGCATCAATCAGAAACGAACGAGATTCTTTTGGCGCTACAGTATCGCACTGCATGTAGTGAAGAATTGAAGCGTGTTCGTTAAGTGCCACAATGCTGGTGTAAGGCACATCATTATCACCTTGCCGACTTGCCGTTGCGTAAGCAAGATTAATATCAAACTCGCTTTTTCCTTCACGGAAGGCTTGCGCAGCCGCTTTGTGCCCCGCTACCGCTAGCTTATTAGCTTCGCGCATGCAGTCTAGCTCGTAATCGGTTTTATAAGCACGTTGATAGTGCAAATAATGCAATACGCGGTCTGGATTCACGTTATCAAAACCCAGCGCCTTTGCCACTTCAATATATTCGCCTACATAGGCTAAACGGCTTTTATCGTAAGGCAGGAATTTCTCTACTGCATCGGCCTGTTGAAGTAGTTTAATGTCGAAGCTGTCAGTCCAGAAATCATTTGGCTCTGGCGGCACTTTATGCCAAAAGTCTTCTGGACGGTAGAAAATAAGCGTAGGCTTGTCTACGCCGTTTACCACCAGCCAACAGTTAGGGTTATCAATAACAGGCACCCATGCTTTGAACTGCGGGTTTACCTTGAATGGGTAATGATTATCGTCTAAGAAAAGGCGCTTGCCCTGCCCCGAATGAATCACTAGCCCGTCTAGCCCTTCTCGTTGTAATGCTTCGCGGGTACGAGCCTGAAGCTCTTCGATATGCTGTAGGTAGGTTGCTTTATGTTGCGACATAGCCCCTCTTATCTTTTTAGTCGTTAGTTAGCCACTAGTGTATCACGAGGCCAGTATGACATGCATACTGGCTCAGACCGCTGTGCTGTTGTATACGTTAAGTTTCCCATACTGGTAAAATAATAACGTAATGATAGGCGTACCCGTATACGCCTAACCTTGGATAGCTATCGCGGTGCTAGTTGCAGTGTACCTGTTACCGGATGAGTACTGACCGCATCCGCCGATGGGATCATATCGCGGGTAAGTTGAGGGAAGATATTCTCGTTTCCACCTAGCTGCTGATCGTAAATATGCTGATACGCCATCACCGCCTTCACGTAAGCACGGGTTTCTTTGTAGGGAATATTCTCAATCCAAATATCCACTGGTAGCGCTTCATTAGCAGGCAGCCATTCCAACACTTTGCGCCAACCAGCGTTATAAGATGCGGACACCAGCACTGGGTTATTGTTTAGCTTATCCATTAGATAACGCAGGTACTGCACCCCATAATCAACATTGTCGTCGACTTTGAACAGCTTGCTTCTACTTACTCTTTCTTTTGCCACGTAGCGTGCTGTTCCAGGCATTAACTGCATTAAACCTGCCGCTCCAACCGGCGAGATAGCATCGCTTCTAAACGAGCTTTCACGACGAGCAATAGCCATAGCCAGTGACTTTGAAATGCTATAGGCCTGTGACTTTTCACTGAATACATCGTTAAAGGCCAATGGGAATCGGCGTTCTACATCGTCCCAATAGCCACTTCGCGCAAAGCTGGTAATTGCCTGGTCGTACAGGCCCCACTCATAAGCAAGTATGCCTGCGTCAGCAACCTTCGACTCAGGCAAGTGGGACAGCAAGTAATACCACTCTCTACGCGCCTCTGTAGCTCTGTCTAACCTAAAAAACTCTACGGCACGCATGGTAGCAGGCGTTTTAGCCACACTCGCAATAGCTGCTGTATCTCTTGGTGCAGGCGTATGCGAAAGCGATGGAATTTCACCTACATGTGCACTTGCCATAAAGCCATAATAATGGCGCTCTTGCGCAAGTTCTTTATACAACACAGTTGCCTGCATGGTTTGACCAAGCGCTTCTAGGGCACGAGCTTTCCAATAGCGATAGTTTTCTTCTTGCTGCAAGTTAACAGGCGCGTTATCAATAACATCAATCACTTCCTGCCACTTTTTCATGCGCAATAAATGGGAAACATGCCATAGCTTTACGTCTTCACTGGCACCCTGAACATCAGCAAGTTCAAGCCAATGATGCGCTTGAGGAAGGCGGTCTAACGTGTAGCTAAGCGCTATCGCTCGACGCATAACGTGTTGCTGGGCTTGTGAGAATACTTGCTTATGCTTGTAGCGATTAAATACTTTGCCCGCTAAATCTGGGTTTCTCCACGCAAGTTTCTCTATTGCCCATACCATTACCTCAGCTTCATGCGATTTATTTTTAAGTGGGAAAAGCGCGGTTTTATTAACACGGCTGGTATCGCGGGTTACCGATAGCCATGCGTCTGCAATGTATTGCTTATCGCTAGGAAGTTGGCGCTTTAAGTAAGAGATAATACTTCGATTGTCTTCTTTTGCCGCAATTTCAATGCGTTTTATCACCATGTCTGGCGTCATCATGCCCGCTTTCTTCCACTTCGCAAAAAGCGGATCGCATTCGTCAGGCTGGGACTGACCATGTAGCCAAAGCGCATCTACTTCACGCAAAATATCCTGTTCGCTTTCACCTTCTTTTAAACGGTAATTCAGCGCAATACAGGTTAGTCGTGCACCCATGCCGGGACGATAATTTTCTAAAAACGTACTGCGATAATTGTTCTTTGCGAGATAGTTCAGCCACTTGTAACGCACGCCATAGCTAACGGGTTGACCGCTAAAGTCTTGTAAAAACTGTTTAACTTCGCGCTTCGTCCTAATTGACATAGTCCGCTCTAGTTTGAGTCTAAGCAGATATGGATAAAGTGGATAGTGTGCTAAATCATAAATGTCGTTATCAAGGCGTTGCAGGCTGCGTTTCGAGTAAGTGAGCAGCTTCTTTTCAACTTCTAAATAGCGGGCACGATCTTTTTCAAAAATATCATTGGGTAGCGTTAACGGCTGGGAAGCCCATGCACTAATAGAGAAAGCTAAAGAAAATGAGCAAGTAAATGCCCCCACAATGGTGGCGAGTACTTTATTGTTTTTTGCCAGCGACTGCTGACCTAACCACGAAGTAAAATAAAAACCAGACACAATAGAACTCCTACCCTGCTCTACACTCGAACGCTTATGAGCGCTGGCGACTTTGCCAAAACGAGCTGATTATAAAATGTTGCTGAAAAAGCAGCATTGCGACTGACCCACTACATTTTTTTACGAACGAGGGAAAATGTCAGTCTGGCTCCTTGCCAAAGAAGATGTTGTGCCAGCTGTCGTTAGCTATGCTTTACACACATAGTTGACGTGATTGTAGATTATTCTTTTGCTGGATTGGCGCTTTGGGCCAATAACGCTCATTATACAACCACCAATATCGAAATGAAGCGTGAATTCGATATTTAGACTTGAATTTAAGTCATCGGACCACTACCTTAGACAAATTGAAACGCTTGTTTGATTTTTTGTTGAAATTTTGTGTGGCTTTGTAAAGAATCTAGCCACCCTAACGCGTTAGTGAATGCATACGACCCTACAAATCAGTTGGATTACTTCACTAACATCCTGGCCAATGCCGAAGGAGATGATAATGATATACACAGGCAAAAGTCTTTCCGTCAGCCTGTTAGATGACGGCTTTGCTGAGCTGGTATTCGACGCCGAAGGTTCAGTAAACAAGTTCGACCGCCAAACAGTGAGCGAACTTGACGAAGCAACCCAAGCCCTACTTGCTAAAGGCGATGTTAAAGGCTTAGTAGTACGCAGTGCAAAACCTGCATTTATCGTAGGTGCAGATATCACCGAGTTCACTGGCCTTTTCGCTATGGACGATGCTGAAGTACTACAGTGGGTTGCTAATACGTCACAAGTATTCGACCGCTTCGAAGACCTACCATTCCCTACCATCGCTGCAGTTAACGGCTTCGCTCTTGGTGGCGGCTGTGAAATGGCATTGGCATGTGACATGCGTATTGCAGACACTACCGCTTCAATTGGTTTACCAGAAGTTAAGCTAGGCCTTATGCCTGGTTTTGGTGGTACGGTTCGTTTACCTCGTCTAATTGGTGCAGATAATGCGCTTGAGTGGATGACCACTGGCCGCGACAGAAAAGGCGCGAAAGCCCTTGCTGAAGGTGCGGTTGACGCAGTTGTTGCTCCAGAAGCACTCGTTGAAGGTGCGCTTTCAATGGTGAAAGACGCAGCTGACGGTAAACTTGACTGGCAAGCACGTCGTGCGGTTAAGAAAGCCCCACTACAGCTAAACAAAAACGAAGCTATGATGAGCTTCTCTACTGCTCAAGCCATGGTATTCGCACAAGCTGGTAAACATTACCCGGCACCGCACAAAATGGTTGAGACTGTTCAAAAAGCAGCAGGCTTAGACCGTGACGGCGCACTTAAGCTTGAAAACGAAGGCTTTGTAGCGCTTGCGAAAACAGACGCTGCGAAAGCACAAATTGGTATTTTCCTTGCCGACCAGCTAGTTAAGAGCAAAGGTAAAAAGCAAGCGAAAGCGGCAACCAAGCAATCTAAGCTTAACGCTGTGCTAGGTGCAGGCATCATGGGTGGCGGTATTGCATACCAAAGCGCTGTGAAAGGCACACCGGTAATCATGAAAGACATTAACCAAGGTGCACTAGACCTTGGCCTTTCAGAAGCGGCAAAAATTCTTGGCAAAGGCATGAAGCGCGGTAAAGTTGATGCGACTAAAATGGCGCAAACACTTAACGCTATCACCCCTACCCTTGAGTACAGCACGCTTAAAGATGCAGACCTTGTTATTGAAGCGGTTGTAGAGAACCCAAAAGTAAAAGGTATTGTGCTTAAAGAAGTAGAAGACAATGTAGCTGACGACGCTATCATCACTTCAAACACTTCTACTATTTCTATCAATCAGCTAGCTGAAAGCCTAGACAAGCCAGAGCGCTTCTGTGGTATGCACTTCTTCAACCCAGTGCACCGCATGCCGCTTGTTGAAATTATTCGTGGCGAAAAAACCTCTGAAGAAACCATCAATGCAGTAGTAGCCGCTACCCTTAAAATGGGCAAAACCCCAATTGTGGTTAACGACTGCCCAGGGTTCTTGGTAAACCGCGTATTGTTCCCATACTTTGCAGGCTTCAGTAAGCTTCTTATCGACGGCGCAGACTTCGTTGCAGTTGATAAAGTAATGGAAAAAATCTTCGGCTGGCCAATGGGCCCGGCTTACCTAATGGACGTTGTAGGTATCGACACGGGCGATCACGCAGCAGACGTGATGGCAGCGGGTATTCCAGAGCGTATGGCTCGCCTAGACAACGACCCTGTAACACTGTTCTACAAAGAAGAGCGTTTAGGTCAGAAGAACGGTAAAGGTTTCTACAACTACGGTGTTGATAAGCGCGGCAAGCCGAAGAAAACACCTGCTGAAGAAGCCTACGCACTAATGGCACCTCACGTAGCTGAAAAGACAGACTTTGAAGCTGACGACATTATTGCACGCCTTATGATCCCTATGGCAAACGAAGCAATTCGCTGCCTAGAAGAAGGCATTGTAGATAGCGCAGCTGAAGCAGATATGGCGCTACTTTACGGCTTAGGTTTCCCTCCATTCCGCGGTGGTATTTTCCGTTGGATTGAAACCATTGGCTTGGCGAACTTTGTTGCTATGGCAGACAAGTACGCTGAACTTGGTCCAATTTATCAGATTTCAGATGGCGTTCGTGAAATGGCCGCTTCTGGTAAATCCTATTTCGCATAAGACCCGGAGGAAAAACTAATGAAAGAAGTGGTCGTAATCGATTGCGTACGTACCCCAATGGGTCGTTCAAAAAACGGTGTTTTCAGAAATGTGCGTGCAGAAGACCTATCTGCAGCGCTAATGACCGCGCTACTAGAGCGTAACCCTGGCGTAAACCCAGCGGAAATTGAAGACATCATTTGGGGCTGTGTTCAGCAAACTAAAGAACAAGGCTTCAATGTTGCACGTAACGCGCAATTACTAACACAAATTCCACGCACGACTGGCGCGGTAACGGTAAACCGTTTATGTGGTTCATCAATGCAAGCCCTTCACGATGCAACAAGCGGCATCATGAGCGGCCGTGGTGACATTTACATGATTGGTGGTGTTGAGCACATGGGTCACGTACCGATGAACTACAACATCGACTTCCACCCAGGTCTTGCTAAGTACACGGCGAAAGCGTCGGGCATGATGGGTATGACTGCCGAGCTACTTGGCCGTCAAAACGGTATTACTCGTGAGCAGCAAGACGCATTTGGCGCACGTTCGCACCAGCTAGCGCACAAAGCACACCTTGAAGGCCGCTGGGCTAACGAGATTGTGCCTGTTGAAGGTCACGATGCAAACGGCGTATTAAAGCTAATTGACTACGATGAAGTAGTACGCCCAGAAAGCACGGCTGAGAGCATGGCGGCACTTCGCCCTGTGTTTGACCCAGTAAACGGTACGGTTACGGCGGGTACGTCTTCTGCGCTGTCTGACGGTGCATCAGGTATGCTGCTTATGTCAGCAGACCGTGCGAAAGAGCTTGGCCTAACGCCACGTGCGAAAATTCGCGCAATGGCTGTGGCTGGTTGTGATGCGGCAATTATGGGTTATGGCCCAGTTCCGGCTACACAAAAAGCCCTTAAGCGCGCTGGCCTTACTATGGACGATATTGAACTTGCTGAGTTTAACGAAGCGTTCGCCGCACAGGCACTATCGTGCATTAAGCAACTAGGTTGGATGGACCACCTAGATACTAAGATTAACCTTAACGGTGGTGCGATTGCACTTGGTCACCCACTAGGTTGTTCTGGCTCACGTATCTCAGGTACGCTTATCAACTTAATGGAATCACAAGACGTAAGCCTAGGCTTAGCGACTATGTGTATTGGTTTAGGTCAAGGTATTGCTACCGTATTTGAGCGTGTATAAGCGTTTAAATAAGCGCTTTTAAAGCTAAATTTTGAAAAGGGCCTTCGGGCCCTTTTTTGTTTCCGTGAACAAGAAAACTAAAATGCTAAATTAGAAAGTGGGCTGACAACACCATTAGCCCCTTGTTGAAGTATATGGGTATAGATTTGAGTAGTTCTAACATCGGCGTGACCTAGCTGGTCTTGCACTGTTCTGATGTCTGCACCTGATTGCAGTAAATGCGTAGCAAATGAGTGACGAAGCGTGTGTGGCGTAACATGCTTAATTATTCCCGCATCACTTGAAGCACGACTTACCGCGCGCTGTATCTGTTTTTCATCAATATGATGACGCCGTAATAGCTTGCTTTCTGGGTCAATACTTAACTTTGATGCAGGGAACAAATACTGCCATTCCAGCGTTTTATTGCGCTGTTGATACTTTTTCCTCAATCCATGTGGAATCCAAGCACCAGCAAAGTCTGGCACCATCAAATCTCGTTGTAAAAGTTTTTCACTTTCACTTATATGATTTTTTAAAAGTGGGATAAGTGATTCTGACAGCGTTACCACTCGATGCTTGCCCCCTTTCCCAAACCAAATTCTCACACACTTGTAGTCGAAGTCTATATCTCCCGTTCTGAGGCGCACGCACTCCATTAATCGAAGGCCACTTCCATAAAGGAGTGCTACCGCTAAGTAATGATGGGTAGGCACCCTACCAAGCAATGCTTTTACTTCTAACTGGGTTAACACAACTGGCAGCTTTCTTTCCCTTCCACTTCCCACAAAATTCATTTCTGAAGGTAGTGGTTGTTCTAAATATTTATTGTAAAGAAACACTAATGCGTTAAGTGCGGTGGCTTGTGTAGACCGCGCATTTTTTCGCTTGGTAGATAGATGCGTAAGGTATGCTTCAACGTGCAACACGTCGAGATCTTTCGGATGCTGAAATTTGTGAAAACGAATGTAGTCTGAAATCCAGTTTATATAGGTTTGTATAGTACGCTTTGCATAGCGCTTCAGCATCATGTGCTCGTACAGGGATTTAATAAACTGAGACTTCATATTCGACTCCAAAATAAAAGAAGTCTATTTAAAAAATCACAATGAAATAACTGACTTTAGTACCTGTTTTGTTGCAAAGGCACTCACAAAATATCCCAAAATCACCTGCAACCCGATTTGGTGTTTTTAGCTTTTGAGTAAAATACACCAAAAACGTATTTTACTAATCCTATCGATAGGTTATGGTTTAAGAATACTTAAAACCAAACGGACAAAAACCCCGTTATGGTTCGTTAAATCGCCCCGTTTAGGGAACGATTAAATTGTTAGGCGTCATTTACTTACCGCATTAAAAAGTTGGTTCAGCTGTGACATTTCAGCATCAAGGCTGTTTCGCTAGGTTGTCTTCACGGTTAGCTTTGTTGGTAGTTTCAACGACTTTAGCAACGCGCTTTTCATCAGCATCGCAATGACAACATTCTGCATCATCAGTCTTCTAAACTCGCTCTTTTATCCAGCAATGTCCTTAACATCTGGCATTTCGCACAGGGTTGTTTTATCTTAAATTCAATTATTTAAACACGCGGTCTATTTGGCTAGTGGTGGCAGCAAAGCTGCGTACGTTCCTTTGTACGCCTAACAAAACGCTGTTGGCACTCCCTTCGGTCGCTGGGACGCTAACACGTGGGCTGACTCACTTCGTTCGGATTTTAGCCCACGTGCTAGCGCCCCAAAGCTTAGCGTTAGGCGTCATTTACTTACAGCATTAAAAAGTGGGTTCAACCGTGACATTCCCGCATCAAGGTTGTTTCGCTAGGTTGTCTTTACGGCTTGCTTTTTCGGTAGTTTCATCGGCTTTAGCAACGCCCTTTTCATCAACATCGCAACGCCAACATTCAACATCACCAGTTTTCTAAACTCGCTCTTTTATCCAGCAATGTCGTTAACATCTGGCTTTTCGCACAGGGTTGTTTTATCTTAAATTCAATAATTTAAACACGCGGCCTAATTGGCTAGTGGTGGCAGCAAAGCTGCGTACGTTCCTTTGTACGCCTAACAAAACGCTGTTGGCACTCCCTTCGGTCGCTGGGACGCTAACACGTGGGCTGACTCACTTCGTTCGGATTTTAGCCCACGCGCTAGCGCCCCAAAGCTTAGCGTTATGTGCTTGGAGTAACATGCAGAAAGAAAACGGTGATACGGAAATTGCTTTTTTGGCAGCGTTGGCATTGTGGCTAGTTACTATTGGTTCGGGCTGGTTATCCAAGGTAGTTTTCGAAATGTGGCAAGATGGAAGCTCCATTGAATTTGTTAGCCGAAAAGCAAGAATCCTTAATCATTTTCCAATATCGTTTATTTTCTTTCTCTCTCTGGTAGTTTTAGCAATAATGTTCTTTTATGCAGCCAAGCAGACGCTTAAGTTTGTTACCTATTTGCGCAATTAATATGCTGTTGTTTTTAAACGCACATAACAAACAAATTATGGCACTCGCTGTCGCTCGCTGGGACGCAAACATGTGCGCGGCTTCGCCATTTTTGCACACATGTCAGCGCCCCATATTTGGAAGTTAGGCGTCATTTACTTACAGCATTAAAATGTGGGTTAAACCGTGACATTCCAGTATCAAGGTTGTTTCACCAGGTTGTCTTTACAGCTTGCTTTTTCGGTAGTTTCAACGGCTTTAGCAACGTACTTTTCATCACACAGCAACGCCGACATTCTGCATCACCAGTCTTCTAAACTCGCTCTTTTATCCAGCAATGTCGTTAACATCTGGCTTTTCGCACAGGGTTGTTTTATCTTAATTTCAACAATTTAAATAAGTGGCCTTATCGGCTCGTGGTGGCAGCAAAGCTGCGTACTTACCTTTGTACGCCTAACAAAACGCTGTTGGCACTCCCTCCGGTCGCTGGGACGCTAACACGTGGGCTGGCTCGCTTCGCTCGGATTTTAGCCCACGTGCTAGCGCCCCAAAGCTTAGCGTTATAAGCAAGGGGTCAGAGTTGCACTTTAAATTTGATGAAAAAGCTTACAAAGCCTATCACAAAATATTATTGCCAAGTCTTTGGCTCTGGGCTCTCATAATTTTTATTATTCATAAAGAATTTGGTCTAAATACAGTTTTTGTTATTATTTTTGCAGTACCTGCTTTTGCATACTCAGCTTCCCACCTTAGATTTTGGAATAGAACATTGAAGGAAAAGAAGCAAGAAAAAATTGTTGTTAGCAAAGGGTGTTTTAAGTTTGAGAACGAAATTACTGGTTATAAAATCGCTAAACCATTGGGTGATATTGTAAGTGTAAAAACTTCCAATTTTCTTTTCATTCCAAGAGTTTCAATTAACTTTAAGAATAATGAAGTTTTAAGTTTAAGTTGGGTCCAAAATCGAGATGGTTTGGTCAACAAGCTTCGGTCGTAAAGCCTTGCTTATAACAACACGCTCAAGCCTCTCCCTTCGGTCGCTGGGACGCCTATACGCGGGGCGGCTTCGCCATTATGCCCCACGCATCTGTGCCCCTTAGCTTAAAGTTAGGCGTCATTTACTTACAGCATAAAAAGGTGGGTTTAACCGTGACATTACAGCATCAAGGTTGTTTCGCTAGGTTGTCTTTACAGCTTGCTTTTTCTGTAGTTTCGACGGCTTTAGCAACGCGCTTTTTATCAAAAAAAGCAACGCCAACATTTAACATCATCCGTCTTCTAAACTCGCTCTTTTATCCAGCATTACCGTTAACATCTGGCTTTTCGCACAGGGTTGTTTTATCTTAATTTCAATAATTTAAATAAGTGGCCGTATCGGCTAGTGGTGGCAGCAAAGCTGCGTACTTCCAGTTGTACGCCTAACAAAACGCTCAAGCCTCTCCCTTCGGTCGCTGGGACGCTAACATGTGGGCTGACTCACTTCGTTCGGATTATAGCCCACATGCTAGCGCCCCTTAGCTTAAAGTTATATTGCAAGGAAGCTCACCATAATATGAATTCAAAACGATTTCCTATGCATAAGCTCTTTTTTGCTTTATTACTATCATCTAAAGCTAGAATTTTGTTTTCATTACTGGGGTTAGTCGTTGGAGCAATGCTAAATTACGATCCAAGCATTGTGAGTATTAGCTATTTAGAACTACTGGCAATTAGCACGCCCTTTACTCTACTAGGTTTATTTATCGGTTTTTTAGTCGACTCATACCTAAATAGTTCAAATAGTAATACTGAAAAACGTGACCACAATTTTCAACCTGAACCTACGGGCGGCAGCGGTCATAGTGACTAAGCAATATAACAAACAAATTATGGCACTCGCTGTCGCTCGCTGGGACGCAAACACGTGCGCGGCTTCGCCATTATTGCACACGTGTTTGCGCCCCATATTTGGAAGTTAGGCGTCATTTACTTACAGCATTAAAAAGTAGGTTCCGCCGTGACATTACAGCATCAAGGCCGTTTCTTTAGGTTGTCTTTGCGGTTTGCTTTTTCGGTAGTTTTAACGGCTTTAACAACGTGCTTTTTTCAACACCGCAACGCCAACATTTGACATCACTAGCTTTTCAAACTCGCTCTTTTGTCCAGCAATGCCGTTAACATCTGGCATTTCGAACAGGGTTGTTTTATCTTAAATTCAATAATTTAAACAAGTGGCCGTATCGGCTAGTGGTGGCAGCAAAGCTGCGTACTTTCAGTTGTACGCCTAACAAAACGCTGTTGGCACTCCCTCCGGTCGCTGGGACGCTAACACGTGGGCTGGCTCGCTTCGCTCGGATTTTAGCCCACGTGCTAGCGCCCCAAAGCTTAGCGTTATGTTCTTTAAATGGATTTAGTAGTTTGAATAAAAGCGGAAAATTTAAACTTTGGTTATTAGCTTTAGTTGTCTGCATTGTTGGCTTTCAGTTTTCTGAGCCTAGCATGACTTTTTATGCTAACCCGTTTTATATCAGCAGCTTCGTTTTCGCTATAGCAATATTAATAAATACCCTGAATTACTTTTGTCCACAGTGTAAAAGAAATCAAGTTGTGGTTTCGTTAAAGCAGTTTAAGCTACCTAATGATACATGCCGCAATTGTGGTTATACGTTCGGCAAAAATGATGTTAAGTAACTTCAGTGGCTTAGAACATAACAAAAAAATTAAGTCACTCACTTCGTTCGCTGGGACGCATACATGCGGGGCGGCTTCGCCATTATGCCCCACATGTCCGCGCCCCTTATTTAAAAGTTAGCTCTATCAAAAGGATCGTCACATGAATAAAGGTTTTATTTTAGCATTATCATTAATTTGTTCGGTTGCAGCAGCGAATGAAAATAAAGTTATAAGCTACTCAAGCGAATCTCAGGAAGGTCAAGAACACTTTTTCCTAATTGGAACGCAAGAAGGGAGCTATACAATTAAATCTTGGCAGTTCGATATGGAAAAGGCTACTTGGGATGGTAAGGGAGAGCCTAAATTAACGATCGGTAAGGCTATTGATAAAGCATATAAGTATTTTAACAAAACAGAGTCTGACCTTGGTGTTAAAGAAGTCCAATTTAAACCTGCTTTTAGCCGAGAGGGAACCGTTATTTGGTACTACCTTGTCACTCTGACAACTCTACCTTACAAGTTTAACTCTGATGAATTTGAAATTGTAGTCTTACTAAGTGGTGAACTTCTTGAGCCTAATGGTAAATAGAGCTAACAAGGCAATCAAACGGACGCGTAACGCTTGGCTCGCGCTCGTTCCTCGCCGATTTTAGCCAAGCATTACTTGCCGCTTATTGTGGCGTTAGGCGTCATTTACTTACAGCATAAAAAAGTGGGTTTAACCATGACATTAAAGCATCAAGGCTGTTTCGCTAGGTTGTCTTTGCGGCTGGCTCTTGTTGCTGTATAAACGACTTTAGCAACGCGCTTTTCACCAGTATCGCAACGCCACCATTCTGCATCTCCAATTGTTTAAACTCGCTCTTTTATCCAGTATTGTCGTTAACATCTGGCATTTCGCACAGGGTTGTTTTATCTTAAATTCAATAATTTAAACACGCGATCTAATTGGCTAGTGGTAGCAGCAAAGCTGCGTACATTTCGGTGTACGCCTAACAAAACGCTGTTGGCACTCCCTTCGGTCGCTGGGACGCTAACACGGGGCCGCTTCGCGATTATAGCCCCATGTTAGCGCCCCAAAGCTTAGTGTTAGGTGCTAATGGATAAACATTACCTTTCGTGGATTATTGGAATTTCTCTCTGCATAATTGCTCCAGCCGTTATGTTCTCTGTATTTGGCCCTAACCCTTTAACTCTATTGTTTGTTTGCACCATCAGTGGAGCAGCAATGATTTACAGCATTAAACTTGAAACAAGTGCGCTAAAAGAAAAAAAGATAGACGTAAGCCAAGGGAGTAAAACAGGAAATGCGTTGGCAAAATGGCTCGGGATTGTAATGTTATTGGTCATTGTTTTGCCCATTTTACTGCGAGTGTTCGAGGTTTTATGAAGCACGCACCTAACAAGCCAATAAACACACTCACTACGTTCGCTGGGACGCATACACGTGGGGCGGCTTCGCCATTATGCCCCACATGCCTGCGCCCGCTATTGGAAAGTTAGGCGTCATTTACTTACAGCATTAAAATGTTGGTTCAGAAGTGACATTCCAGCATCAAGGCTGTTTCATTAGGTTGTGTTTACGGCTTGCTTTTTCGGTAGTTTCAACGGCTTTAGCAACGGGCTTTTCATCAACTCAGCAACGCCAGTATTCTGCATCATCAGCTTTCTAAACTCGCTCTTTTATTCAGCAATGTCGTTAACATCTGGCATTTCACACAGGGTTGTTTTATCTTAAATTCAATAATTTAAACGCGCGGCCTAATTGGCTAGTGGTGGCAGCAAAGCTGCGTACTCTAAGTTGTACGCCTAACAAAACGCTGTTGGCACTCCCTCCGGTCGCTGGGACGCTAACACGGGGCCGCTTCGCGATTATAGCCCCATGTTAGCGCCCCAAAGCTTAGTGTTAACTGCAATCGGAAAGGAGTTCGGATGAACTATCAGGCGGTAAATTTCAAAAACAAGTTGGGTCTTTTCAATGAGCAGTGGTCACCTAAGGTGATTACTGAGATGAATGACTATCAGTTCAAGGTCGTTAAAATTCAGGGCGAGTTCGTGTGGCATGACCACAAAGATACAGATGAAACTTTCATCGTGCTTGAGGGTAGTCTCAGAATCGATTTCAGAGATGGGCATGTGAATCTCTCTGAGGGCGAAATGTACGTTGTCCCTAAGGGAATCGAACACAAGCCTTTTGCGGAAAATGAGGCGAAAGTTTTGCTTATCGAGCCGCGGGGAGTTGTGAATACTGGCGAGGAGACTGGGAGCCAAACAGCTGAAAACGATGTTTGGATCTAAAGCAGTTAACAATCGCAGGCACGGCGACGTCTTTTCCATTGCGGCTTCGCCTCCATTCCAAAGCCGCGCATGCTGCGGGCGTTATGTGACAGGTGGAAAATTAAACTTTTATGGCCTTAAGTGAATTCGAAATAAAGAAGATAGAAAAAGCTGCCAACGCTTTTTTAAATAAGCGTAGGCCACCAGTGCATATTAGAAATGAGTTAGACATTGGTTGGCGGCTGGAGAAGCAATCAGTTTATATATATGAAACGCGTCCTGTTTGGAACAGCCCAAATGAATATCATGACCTGGACATGGCTAAAGCAACTTTTATCCGCGCTCAAGGTAAATGGAAAATTTTCTGGATGCGACAAGATCTAAAATGGCATGGCTATGAGCCAAATATGTATGTAAAAACTATTGAGCAAGTCTTTGCCGTTATAGATCATGATGAATACGCTTGTTTTTTTGGGTAAGTCACATAACAAACAAATTAAGTTCGCCCGCTGTGCGGGCTGGGACGCAAACACGTGGGCGGCTTCGCCATTTTCGCCCACATGTCTGCGCCCCTTATTTGGAAGTTAGGTGCTAATGGTTAAACATTACCTTTCATGGATTATTGGAATTTCTCTCTGCATAATTGCTCCAGCCGTTATGTTCTCTGTATTTGGTCCTAATCCTTTAACTCTATTGTTTGTTTGCACCATCAGTGGTGCAGCAATGATTTACAGCATTAAACTTGAAGCAAGTGCGCTAAAAGAAAAAAAGATAGACGTAAGCCAAGGAAGTAAAACAGGAAATGCGTTGGCAAAATGGCTCGGTATTATAATGTTATTGGTTATTGTTTTGCCCATTTTACTGCGAGTGTTCGGGTTTTTATGAAGCACGCACCTAACAAAAAAATTAAGTCACTCACTTCGTTCGCTGGGACGCATACATGCGGTGCGGCTTCGCCATTATGCCCCACATGCCTGCGCCCCTTATTTGAAAGTTAGCTATTTTGGTGAACATGCTATTTTCATTCGCTATTTTTTTACTCTATTTGTCACCAATTGCCTTTGTATTCCTATACTCTAAATATGAATATCAGCATTCATTAGCGGACAGTTTTAAAAGGTGGAGAAATTCCAAAATAATTGGCATTGTAGTCTTCGCTGTGTTGACTTTTTTCATAGTTACTACTGAAGGTACAAGCTGGAGATTATCAACTTATTGGTATTTGCTATGGGAACCGGGTTTAAGTATAAGCCTCATCGTATTCTCCAAACCTGCCAGTGAGATCATAGAAGGCTTCTCTTCACTAGATTATTTCGGCGAGGATTTTGGACATATTCTAGGGTGGTTCGGTCTGTTATATGTATCATATGTACTTGGGGTTGAAGTTTTAAGGCATAGCTAACAACCCAATCAACACTCTCACTGCGTTCGCTGGGACGCATACACGTGGGGCGGCTTCGCCATTATGCCCCACATGTCTGCGCCCGTTATTGGAAAGTTATGTGCTTGGAGTAACATGCAAAAAGAAAACGGCGATACTGAGATTGCTTTTTTGGCAGCTCTCTTTTACTGGGTAGTAACTATTGCAACTGGCTGGATGTCAAAATCTGTTTTCGAAGCATGGCAAAACGGAACAGCTTTCGAGCTAGTGAGCAGAAAGGCTAGATTTCTAAATTTTTTCCCTACCTGGTTCGTTTTTATAGTTTCTATAGTAGCTGTAGCATTTATGGCTTTTTTTGCGGTCAAGCAAACGCATAAGTTTGTCCGTTATCTGCGTGATTAATATGCTGCTGTTTTTAAACGCACATAACAAACCTCTCAAGGCTCTCGCTTCGCTCGCTGGGACGCTAACACATGGGCTGCGTCACTTCGTTCCTAATTTTAGCCCATGTGTTATCGCCCCTTAGTGGGGT